>CAIVDK010000424.1 GCA_903904655.1 uncultured delta proteobacterium
CAACCTCTCTATCGTCCATTACGAGTTGTTTTTTATACTGCTCTGTTAACTCTTTCATCCCCTTACCGCTATTCCCTTGCAATATTTTGTAAGCATTCGCCCATTTAATGAACGTTTGTGTTTGCTTATCGAGTGATTTGATGTAATTATTGAACCCTTCAATGTCTCTTGTTTCAACCATTAATCCGGTTTTTTGGTTTACTTCATATTTTACAAATCTTTTTTTAGCGGCCTCCTCAATATCGGAAGCCCTTTGAAGTTCATCTGTGTATGTTTTGTAGTTGAAAACAAGGTTTTTTAGTGCTATTCTTGAAACTCCGGTTATCTTTTCCCACTTGTCTATTGCTGTTGCGGTCGCCTCGGCTTGGATTGACTTTTCTAAATCGAATTGTTTTTGCTCAAGTGCTGTATATTGGTCGACAAACTTCTTTTTCTCGGCTAATGTATATTCGTTTGATTTCATTTTAACAAGAAGTTTCTTTTTTTCAATCTCAATCAACCGACTGCTCATACTCGCACTTTCTTCTTGTTCTTGTAGTTCATCCATTTTTAAAGAAAATTCCTTTGAAATGGCATACGCTTTCGACATCCCACTAAAAAAGTTTGACCAATCTCCCGAATTTAAAGTTTGGAAAAAGTAATCAACAGCTCCGCTAGTTCCATCCATAACCGCCTGGAATTCATCCGCAGTATCGCCCATGGCGTTAATTGCTCTTTTAGCTCCGTCTATCACAACGGCACCGGCAGCGAATGCACCCATAACCCCCATGAATATTCCGCTAACTTTATTGAACACGCCCCCGACTTTATCCCAAACACTGCCATAATTCCCAATATTCATGGCTTGTTTAGTAACATCCGGAGACATTTCCTTTATCTTGGAATGGTTACGGTCAATTGCTCCACGTAACCTTTCGGCTTTGATCGCCCCGTCCGCTGTGGTCTGATTCACTCCCCTTAATCGCTCTTGAAGTATGGCATTGGCTGCGCTTAATTTATTGATACTTCCGGGATCGCTTTCACGTAATTTTGTCACGTTTCGGCTTTCCTTTTGAGCTCTTTTGTCGGCTTCTTCGGCTAACTTCCGTTGTGCTTTCGCTTCGGCATCCAATCGCTTCAACTCGTCTTTGTGTGCCTTGTCACGCATTGCGCTTTGGCGGTCAATTTCCTTCTGTGCATCAATTGCCATTTTTTGATTCATGGCTTCTATACGCTTCTGTGTAACTTCTTGGGAGTTGATTGTCTTGTTGTATTTCTCCTGAGCCTCGGCCAACGCCTTTAACGTCTTGATGTTCGATGATTCAATGACAATTTTATTTGCCACGACAGCCGCCTCTTGAAGCTTCTTAATAAGGCTTTCTAACTCCGCTTTGCTTTTCGGATCAACTATATTATCTATTACGTAATCGGCCATCGTTTTGCTGTTTTAATTTGAATTTTGCGTACATTTTATAAAAGTCTAGGGCTGTGATTGTTGATTTGTCGATAAAATGATTATCGTTAATCGTTATGAGTAAATCGGTTATGAAGTCGGCATAATCAATCGCTTTTGATTCTTTGCCGGAATCCTTGTTTAAGAAGTCCTGCGAGTTCTTAATGTCTCTTGCTTGTTTCTTTACCCACGCCCCTAACGTGTCTTGAAAGTTTGGCTTGTTTGGGTTTAATCCAAAACGGGTCATCATTGGCGTTTCAATGTCGGGCATTCCCCAACACTTAGAAACTCGCCAAATTTCGTATTCATTCAGAACCGCTCGGATATTTGCATCTTTTTGGAATACTTGCTTGGATGCAATCAATATCTTATCAAAATCGGCACCATTCATGAACTGTGAGAATTCTTCTATCAATGCATTGCCACTTTTAACCATCCATGATTTGCGTGCATAGAATCGCCTCTTTAATACGCTGAAATCCCCACAAAGTAAACTTATAAGTTGATTTACTGATATGTCATTGCTTTGGCTGTATAATGCAGACGATTTCAGTGCCTTTATACGTCTCTGAATCGTTGAAAAGATAACCAGTTGACACCTTGAAAACAGTTTGCTCACTCTGTTTAATATCGGCAACCTTCTGAGCTGTTGCCTTAACCCATTCCAAATCTCGCCAATAGTCGCTCGGTTGATTACAATTGCATCCCATATCATTTTAATCTATTTTTAATTA
>CAIVDK010000425.1 GCA_903904655.1 uncultured delta proteobacterium
CATGGCGACGCAGGGAGCTTCGCCACGTATCGAGGAAACCTTGATGCGCTCACCGTTTTTAATGCCTTTTTCCTTCGCCAGTTTGTCGCCAATTTCAACGTAGAGTTCCGGCTGCATTTCCAGGAGCCACGCCTGCCAACGCGTCAAGGCGCCGGAACACCAGTGTTCCGTGCAGGAATACGTTGTGCAGACATAAGGGAATTTTTCACTCGCATTGGCCACTTTATCCATATCGCTTTTGAAGATTTCAGCAGCCGGATTCATCAGCTGTCCCGACAGAGGATTCTTAGTAAGCGGTCCTTCCAGCGGTTCGTAATGTTCGGGGAAGGGGCCTTCCGCCATACCGGGTCCAAACAAAGCGCCCAGACCGTCCTTCTGCATAATGAAGGGATATTTCCCCTTCTCTTTATCCGCCATGGGCGGCCAGGGTCCATCCGGTACGTCGCCCACCCATTTATCACCCTTCCATTCCAGAATATTGCGTTTGGGATTGTAGGGCTTGCCGTTCACATCGCAGGACGCGCGGTTGTAAAGGATGCGACGATTGACCGGCCAAGCATATGACCAGTTGGGAAAGAGGCCCAGCCCTGTCGGATCTTCCTTACCCCGAGCCATCATCTTATTGATGCCGTCCGTGGTGTAGCTGCCGGAGATGACCCAGTTGCCGCACGCCGTTTTACCGTCGGCCTGGAGCAGCGCAAAGGCCGGCACCATCTGGCCTTTCTTGAACTCAGTCTTGGTTTTCTTGGCTTTGTCTTCAATGACGGTGTCTTCCAGGAAGACCCCGTTGATCCGTTTGGCCACTTTCATTACATCCATGTGGCCTTTGCCGTCTAAATAATCCCACTTGAAATTGACAATGGCTTCGGCATTGGGACCACCTTCCTTTTCGTACAGCTTTTTGATGGCCGCCAGAATCTTGATTTCGATTTCGCCCACGGGAAGCGCGTCGCCGGGGGCCTCGGCAGCCTTGTATTTCCACTGCACCCAGCGACCGGAGTTGCTCTGTGAGCCTTCCTTCTCCATACTCGCGGCGGCAGGCAGGAGAAAACATTCCGTCTTGTTCTTTGTGGGATCAACACCAGGCCCGCGCCAGAATTCATAGGTTTCATTGTTGAAAATATTTTCGCCGACCAGCCAGTCCAGATTCTGGAGCGCCTTGCGGACTTTGTTGGAATTCGGAGTACTGACGGCCGGATCCGCGCCAATGGCGAAGAATCCCTTGATACTGCCCTCATACATTTTGTCGAACATGTGCATCGTGGAATAGTGTTTCCCGTCTTCCATCTTGGGCAGCCAGGAATAGCCGAAATCATTTTCCTTCGTTGCTTTGTCCTCCCAATAGGATTTCAGGAAGCTGACAAAGAACTTCGGATAATTCGAATAGAAGTTTGCCGACTGCGGATCTTTGGATTCCGGCGTGTATTTTTTCAAGTAATGTTCCAGCGTATCGAGAGATGCCGAAGGCGTTTTCAGATAGCCGGGCAGAATATTATACAGAATCGCATGGTCGGTGGAACCCTGAACGTTGGGTTCGCCGCGCAGAGCGTTGATGCCGCCGCCCGCAATACCCATATTGCCCAACAAAAGCTGAATGATCGACATGGTGCGGATGTTCTGGCTGCCGGTCGTATGGTGCGTCCAGCCCAGAGCATAGCATTCCGTCCCCGCCTTGTCCGGGACACCGGTGGCGCTGTAGGCCTCATAAACCTTGAGGAGGTTTTCTTTCGACACACCGGTGATGCTCGAAACCTTATCCAGCGTGTAGCGGGAATAATGCTTTTTCATGAGCTGGAAAACACTACGCGGATTGGTCAGAGACATATCCCTCTGGGGAATGCCCTTCGCGTCTTTATCAAAGACCCAGGTGGCTTTATCATACTTCCTTTTCTTGGCGTCATAACCGGAGAACAGGCCGTCTTTGAAATGGAACCCGCTGTCCACGATGAATGATGCGTTGGTGTAGTTGAGAACATAGTCTTTGAAGTATTTATTTTCCTCGATAATGTAGTGAATCATGCCACCCAGAAAGGCGATGTCCGTTCCGGAGCGAAGCGGCACATGAAAATCACAGCGGGCGGATGTTCTGGTGTAACGGGGATCAACGTGAATGATGGTGGCGCCTTTTTCTTTGGCTCTCAAAATCCACTTAAAGGCGATGGGGTGATGCTCGGCAGCATTGCTGCCCATAATCAAAATGACATCGGCATTCTTTAAATCAATATAGTGGTTCGTCATGGAACCGCGTCCAAACGACTCTCCCAGAGCCGCTACAGATGGACTGTGTCAGACCCGGGCCTGGTGATCCATGTAGACAAGCCCCAGAGCCCGCGACTTAGCGGTCACCAACCAGCATTCCTCATTATCAATATTGGAACTGCCGTAATGACCGATCGCCTCGCAGCGGTTAACCAATTCACCCTTGTCATTTCTCTTTACAAAACTCTTGTCGCGTGTGTCCTTGACCAGACGGGCAATCCGGGAAAGGGCAAAGTCCCAGTCTTTTTCTTCCCATTCCGTCCCGTAAGGTTTGCGATAAAGCACCTTGGTCAGACGGTGTTTATTAGCTTCCGTCAGATCGAAAAACCCGGCGCCCTTGGCGCAAAGCGATCCCTCATTGATGGGATGATCGGCATCGCCTTCAATGTTGAAAATCTTTCCTGTAGCCTTATCTACGCTACAGACCAGACCACAACCAACGGAGCAGTAACAGCAAATGGTCGTCACCTGTTTGGCAACTTTAATTCGATCCATTTTGCTCAGTTCGTCGGCATATGCCCGGGTCGGATTCAGATTGAGCCCGAAACTCGACAGGGCAACTCCGCCTCCGATGGCGCCGGTCATGGTTAAAAAACCTCTTCTTGTAATTTGCATAAAAAGCCTCCCGATACATGTGTCAATTTTGATCTATGTCATACGTGGCATAACTTGACCGAAAGTCATAAAAAAGTCAATATGTTATATAAAACACATGACATAAGGCACTCCCTATGCTGAAAAAGGTAAGCACTGGACGACACATCCCCTAAGCTTCCGAGATGAGCATGCTGAATTTCTGGAATTTTGCCGGATAGGAATCTTCAA
>CAIVDK010000426.1 GCA_903904655.1 uncultured delta proteobacterium
AAGCCGTCCTCGTCGCGCCGTCCCATATCGCCGGTGCAAAACCAGCCATCCCTGAACGCGGACCGGGTCGCCTCTTCCTTATTCCAGTACCCGGCAAACACATTCGGTCCCTGCACCAGAATCTCGCCCGGATCCGTCGTGAGGATATCGCCGCCATGATCGTCGACGATGCGCAAATGAACGTGAAACACTTCCTTGCCAACCGAACCCGCCTTGCTGATCGAGTCGCCCAGATCCAGCGACGTGAGCCGCCCGGTTTCAGTCAGCGCGTATCCCTGCACAAATCCCACGCCTTTTTCATCCTGATATTTACGAATGACCGTCAAAGGAATCGGCGCGCCGCCAGAAATAAAAAAATGCACATGCGATAAGTCCGCGTCTTTCCATTCAGGCGCCTCCGCCATCAGCTGATACATAACCGGCACGGCAAACATATAGTTTATCTTTTCACGGCAGACGGTCTTGAGCGCTTCCGAGGCGTTGTAAAAGCTGCTCACCTGCAGGCTCCCGCCCGCGTAAACAATCGGCGTCACGGAAGCCACAAGCGCTCCGATATGAAACAGTGGCGCGACAATGAGCGATTTGTAGGATCGGTCGATCCCATAGCCTAGAAGGGAATGAATCGCTCCGAACAGAATATTCGAATGCGTCAGCACCGCGCCCTTGGGATCGCCCGTGGTGCCGGACGTATACATGATGAACAGCGGATCGGTCAGATCGACGCCCATAGTCTCCAGGGGTTCAATTGGCTCAAAACCTTCGACATAATCTGAAAATGCCGGATCACTCTGTCCGTTCTGATTTGTCAGGCAGTAATAATGCCTGATGCTCAAGCCGGCGGCTTTGATTTCGTCGACCTTTCCTGCAAACTCGGAAGAATAAATGAGGATTTCCGGTTCGCTGTCGCGGATAATATATATCAGTTCCGGAACCGCCAGGCGAAAATTCAGAGGCACCGTAATAATTCCGGTTTTGGCGCAGGCGAAGAAGATTTCCAGAAACTCGCTGGAATTGGACATCAAAAGCGCGAGCCGCATACCTTTAATGATGCCCATATTTCCCAGCGCGTGCGCTGTTTGATTCACCCGCCGGTTGAACTGCCGGTTATTGTAACTTTTATTTTTTTCCGTCAGAAACGGTTTATCCGGCGCGATAATCGCCCGCTTGCTGATCCATTCCCCGATATTCAAAATTTCCCCTCTTTACCTTTCACAATGACCCATGACAAGATAAGCATAAGTTCCGCCAAACGAAATGCCGGCCAGAACCGCCTGTTTTATCGCAGCTTCTTTTTTCTCTCCCATCACAAAATTTATCGGGGCTAGCGGCAGGTCAAGTCCGATTGTCTGCGCCATCCATCCCTTTTCCACAGATAACGCCAGAGCGCAAGCCCGAATCCCGCCTCCGGAAAAACTCTCGCCGATCGCGCCTTTGATGGACGTGACGAGCGGCTTTTGCTCACACGAGGCGAACAGTTCATCATAAGCCAGGGCTTCCACCTGATCCAAAACCTTGCCACCATTGGCCGCCGCCATTACCGCCGATATATCCGTGAGCGCAACACCCGCGTTATTCAATGCCCGCGTGCAGGTCCGCACGATGCCCTCCGTATTTTCCGGCCAGGCGACAGGCGATGTGGGGGACGATCCCAAACCGGTGCCACTTATTTCGCAATAAACCCTTGCACCGCGCTCGCGAGCCGCAGTCAGAGACTCCAGGCAGAGAATACCGCAGCCTTCTCCGGCCACATAACCGTTACGCTGTGCGTCAAAAGGACGAGCGCCTTCTTGCTGTCCGTCATCCGGCGACAGGCCGCGAAACTTCGTCAGGGACTCATAATAAAATTTTGACAGAATGTCCACCCCGCCGGTCAGGATCACATCCGCCGCGCCGCGCCGAATTTCCGAGACGGCATAAGCGATAGCGGTTTCGGCGGAAACGGCAAAATGCGTGATGGTCGTATTGACGCCGCGAAATCCGAGTTCAATGGAAGTATGTCCCGCCGGCGCGTTCATCACCGTGTTGGGCACCAGGATCGGATTGACTGAAGACGGTCCTGCGGAAAGCAGCGCGTCGGCAAACGAGACGGTAACGTCCGTCGCGCCGAACGCTGTACCCAAAAGGATACCGATGCGGTCGCGGTTGTCCAAGTTCACGCTGATGCCCGCATCAGCGAGCGCCAGACGCGCCGAAGCAGCAGTCATGAGCGACGTTTTATCCATCCGCCGTAGATTTTTTAACGAGATGAAATCGCGCGGCGAGAAGTCACGAACTTCCGCGGCGAGATGCGACGTCATCGCTTGCGTATCAAACGCCTGTACCGTGTCAATACCGCAATCGCCTTCAAAAAGCCTTCGGGAAAATTCGTCTTTCCCCACACCCAGAGGCGTCACCATTCCCAGACCGGTCACGACAATGCGTTGATTGTCCGGTCTGTCGCGATAGTTATCCATGGACCGCACCCTGCCCTTCATATTTACCGAAAATAACCGTGGTATTGTTTCCGCCAAAAGCGAAAGAATTGGAAAGAACTACGCGCAGGTCGGCCGGTCTAGAACCTTCTATAACGTAATCCAGATCGCAGTCGGGATCGGGCGTAACGTAATGGATGGTCGGCGGAATAAACCCATGTGTCAGAGCCAGCAGACTGACAATGCCTTCGAGCGCGCCTGCCGCGCCCAGCGTGTGAGCATGCATGGATTTTGTTGAACTCACCGGAATCGAATAGGCACGTTTACCAAAAACATCCCGAATGGCTTTGGTCTCCGTCACGTCATTAACCGACGTGGCAGTCCCGTGGGCGTTGATGTAATCAATATCGGAAACGACGAGTCCGCTGTCTTTCAGGGCAGCCTGCATAGAGCGCACGGCACCGGAGGCTTTTTCGTCCGGTGCCGTCATGTGAAACGAATCACAGGTCACGCCGTAACCCAGAATCTCGCCGTAAATTTTTGCCCCGCGTGCAAGCGCTCCCTCAAGAGATTCCAACACCAGAATGGCCGCCGCCTCGCCCAGCGAAAGACCGGCGCGAGTCTTGTCAAAGGGACGGCAGACATTCTCATCAACGGATTTCAGGGCATTAAAAGCGGCATAGGTAATCCGGCACATCGGTTCCACACCACCGGCGAGCATGATGGAGGCCTGACCGTTTAAAATCAAATCCCTCGCATAACCCAGCGCGGTAGCACCCGCAGAGCAAGCCGTCATAAATGTGGTTTTGGGGCCCAAAAGTTTCAGATTGGACGCAATCCGATCGGCGGATGATGCGCAATAAATGGTAGACAACCGGGAAAACTTCGACCGGTCGAGACCTTTTTTCAAGAGCTCCCCATAAAAGCTTTCCGCCTCAAAAAGTCCACCGGAGCCACCGCCGATGGCCACACCCATATTCTCTTTATAGGATTCGGGCAAAGGGTAAAGATCGGCATCCGTAAGCGCTTCCACCGTCGCGGCAAAAGATAGTTGATCAGCTCGAGACATGCGTTTGATGGAAAATTCTCCCGGGATCGATTGGCGAGGATCAAAATTCTTAATTTGCCCGCCTTGATGGGTTCGGAACTCGCTCGTATCAAACAGGTCAATCTCAGAGATACCGCAGACGCCCTGCCTTAGTGCGGTAGCAAATTGCGCGACATCGCCGCCAATAGCATTTATTGTTCCTAAGCCTGTGATGACAATGCGCTTATTTTTTTTCATGCGGAATTTTTCACCAGTACTTTAAAGTCTTGCCTTCAATTTATTCTTAGGCCTTCGGTCTCGCGCCCCCTTTAACATCGGCAATCTTTTGTTCAAAAACCTGTCGGGCCTGATCTAAAACCGAGCTGATTGAAAAATTCCGGGCCTGATAGTCAGGGTGGATCGATGCAATCAATTCCAGGGTAATGACATTATCTTTGCGCGTGTTAAATGAAAACGTTCCGGGGCGGAAGAGTTGATCCGTGCCGGTGATAAAAACCAGATCAAGGCTGGCACCGCAATAGCGCGCGATACTGAACACACCCCGGTTGAAGGTCGAGAGACTGCCGTCGCGGCTTCTCGTGCCTTCGGGAAAAACAAATAAATTGCCACCCACCGCCAGATGCGCCTTGACGTTCTCCAGATTTTTAATCATGGCCTCCCCAAGCATCTCAGCGGGTGACGACGGCACATAGCCCGCCCTCCTCAAAAACCAGCCGAATATGGGTACGCGGAAAAACGTGTTTTTTACGATGGTCGTCTGTTGAGAGAAAAGCGACACCAGCAGAATCGGATCAAGATACGAGATATGATTGCAGATGATAATGGACGACCGAAGCTCGCGC
>CAIVDK010000427.1 GCA_903904655.1 uncultured delta proteobacterium
GTAATAATCCTGAAAAGCTTTCTTCTCCATGAAATCTCCTTATCTTCATTTAAACAAAGGTCAGTTTTGTTCCCGCCATATTCAAAATAAACTGCTGCGGCATCTTTGTTTCAATTGCCATAATCGCTTTACGTCCCGTGCAATGCGTCGGAATCACATACGCCGGATTCAACTTCTGAAGTTCTTCAGCCGTGCGGTCAATAATTTGTTCAAAAAGCGGGCCTGAGAGATGAAATCCGCCCATTACGGCATGAATCTTGTTTATGCCTGTGACTTCCATAGCGTATTGGATTGTGTTGACAATGCCCGCATGTGCGCACCCCGAAAGGATAACCAGCCCTTTGTCTTTGAGATGCATGACAAGGGATGAGTCGTCTTCGATGGAATCCCAGACTTCCTTGCCGTCTTTCTGGCGATGAGGGAGCGGCCACCCTTTCTCAAAATTTGTGGCGTGTGGAATTCCGCCCAGAAAAAGAATGTTGTCATCCAGCATCGGATAGGGCTGTTCCGTTTCAATGACGGAAAGTCCCGCTTGATGAACCATTTCCCGCGTCAATTTCGGAAAATAGATTTTCAATTCTTCGCCGAATTTGAGGTAGCGCGACGACTGGAAAGCGGCAGGATGGACAACAAAAGGAATGTTTGCCCTGCCGATCAGAGCCGTCATCTTGGCCATGCCGCCCGTGTGATCGCTGTGCCCGTGTGAAAGCGCCACAGCCTCCACCTCTTTCAGATCAACACCCAGGGTTTGAACATTCTGCGCCGCACCATTTTCGGAAAAGCCAAAATCGAAAAGCAGGGTATGTGTTTTGTCTTCTGCCGTTGTTTTGACCAGCGCTGAAAAACCATGTTCCGCCAGAATTGAGGCGCGGATTTCGCCGTCTTTGAGTGGGGCGGCTCTTGTGACGATGGCGTTATTGTCCATCGCCGTCATTTCGATATAATTGTCCTGCAACGTCAAAATCACCACCTTGTCCACAGCCTTCAAGGATATTTTTGCCATAGTGACGATACTCCTTTTTGTTTAGTGATCGCAGACATTTGCGCCAACCTGCAGCGTGCCTGCTAAATAATCCGTAATCAGTTTTTCCGGTGCTTCGGCGGGCGCACCGACCACTACCTGGATACCCTGCTGAGCGAACAACTGCTGGGCGCGCTGCCCCATGCCACCCGCGATAATCACCTTAGCGCCACGTTCGGCGAGCCACGGCGGTAAAAGCCCTGGTTCATGCGGCGGCGCGGCGATATCTTCGCGGTTCAGAATCTTCTTGGTGTGGTCTTCAACTTCAACGATGGCGAAGCTTGCACAATGACCAAAGTGCATAGTCAACTTTCCTTCAGCTAACGGTATTGCAATTTTCATGGTGTTTTTCTCCTTATGAATTTAGTTTTTTGTTTTATATAAAGCCCTAATTTTATTGATGATGTCCTGCATGAGCTTTGCTGTCGGGCTTGATGCGTTATGGTGGATAAACGCGCGGCCATCATCACCGGACTGAGCAATGGCCGGGTCCATGGGAATGGCGCCCAGGAAGGGCACTTTCATATCCACGGCTGTTTTTCTGCCACCGCCCGCGGGCAGAATCTGTGTGATCTCACCGCACTTCGGACAGACAAAGCCGCTCATGTTTTCGATAATGCCTATTACCGGCACATGGACTTGTCGGCAAAAGCTGATGGATTTACGCACATCCACAGCCGCCACTCTCTGTGGCGTGGTAACGATGATCGCGCCATCCAATGGCTGAATCAGTTGGCATAAGGAAAGTGGTTCATCACCGGTCCCCGGAGGAGCGTCCACAATGAGATAGTCCAGATCGCCCCATTCCACATCCGTGAGAAACTGTTTGATCACGCCCATTTTCATCGGACCACGCCAAATGATGGCGTCGTCGGGGTTTTTCAGTAGAAATCCAATCGACATGATTTTCATATTTCCCAGTTCCACCGGAAGCAATCCGCCGGCAGTGCCCTGGAGGGTCTCATGTTCCAAACCCAGCATGGTGGGAATGCTGGGACCATGGATATCCACGTCCAGAATCCCCACGCGTAGGCCTTCCAGCATGAGCGCAGTCGCCAAATTTACAGCAACGGTACTTTTGCCGACACCGCCTTTGCCCGAAAGCACGACGATTTTATGCTGGATACGGCAAAGCCTGGTTTGGAGCTTGCGGCGATCCGCATATTCTTCCAAAGACTCATCTTCCTTTTGATGCGCGGCGGAACAGGATGAATCTCCACACGTCTCGCAGGTTTTGTTCTTGGTGCTGTCTGTCTTGGCCGGCACTTTTTTTTCGAAATTCTCGCACGCAGCTTTCAAGGAGTTTGCAGCGAGAAGCGCGCAATGCTCGTGATCCTCGGGCAGGCCGCCCAACGCGTCGAGAATAGATTTTTGCGTGATGGCCTTGGCTTTTTCGACGGTTTTCCCTTCGGCCAGACAGGTCGTTATGCTGCCGCAGGCAAGCGACGGATCGCATCCGTCGGTGATAAACGATAACTTCTCTATCTTTCCATTTTGGACGTCGATCCAGAATGCCATCGTGTCGCCGCAGGGGCCTGTGATTTTGGCGTGCCCATTGAATTTATCGAGCGCTCCCATGTTGTGCGGGTCTTTCGCATGTTGGCGCGCCGTCAGATAAAAATTGTCCAGATTAACTAGTTCTTCCATTTTTTAATATTTCCTCCTAAACGTTGAGATGATTCCATATTTGTTTAATATCGTCGGTGCAGGGCGCGTCGATTTCAACAACAGCTTTCTTTTGTATCTGAGCCAGGGTGACGGATGCGTCGTAGCGGATGCGTCCGGCGATTGTTGCGCCCGCGCTTCTGGCTTTATTCTCGATTTGACGCGTCATTTCTTCGTTGATATCCCACTTGTTGACGCAAATGGCCGTAGGAATTTGAAAGTGACGCGTAAGCGACAACACCCTTTCCAAGTCGTGCTCGCCGGAAACCGTCGGTTCCGTGACGATTAAAACCTGCGAAGCACCGGTGAGAGAGGCGATGACCGGACAGCCAAGCCCTGGCGGGCCGTCCACAATGACTATTTTATAATTTTCTTCCTCGGCCAGATGTTTGGCTTCCCGGCGCACGGTGGAAACAAGCTTTCCGGAATTTTCGGCAGCCACACCCAAGCGTGCGTGAACCATCGGGCCGCAACGCGTGTCCGACACAAACCATTCGCCACAATGCCTCTGAGGAAAATCAATAGCGCCCTCCGGGCAAAACCACACGCAAACGCCGCAGCCTTCGCAGGAAATCGAATCGATGGAAAACATATCCACATTATTGGAAATCGCGCCGAAACGGCACAGGTCCTGGCAGATGCCGCAACCGGTGCAGTCGTTCTGGCGAATGACCGCTTCATGCCCGCTTTCAAATTCATGGCGCTCGCGGATAGTCGGCTCTAAAACCAGATGCAGATCCGCCGCATCCACGTCGCAATCGCACACGACGGGGCGGTCGGCCAATATGGCGAAAGAAGCCGTGACGCTGGTCTTGCCCGTTCCCCCCTTGCCGCTGATGATCACTAATTCTTTCATTGCAAACCCTTTTTTATAAAATGATGCGTCTGGCCACCAGCACATCCTGGTAGGTGTCGTGATGCTCTTCCACCTTCATCCCGTATTCTGTTAAGACAGCCTTTGTTTCAGCCAGAGTGCCCGCATTCAGTTCATGCCGCCTTCCCTCCAGTGCGTGAATCTTGTCGACAAGGGCGAATCCATGTACATTGAAGTCGCTCAGAACGATTTTTCCGGTCGGTGACATAACCCGGATCAGTTCGTCGCAGATCTTGCGGACGGAAGGAAGATGATGGACGATGTTAACCGCAAAGATCACTTCGAATAAACCGTCTTGATAGGGAAGGCATTCCGCATTGGCCACATCAAAACAGACGTAACTTGTCAGACCATAATATGCGAGGTTA
>CAIVDK010000428.1 GCA_903904655.1 uncultured delta proteobacterium
CGCGACCGTATCGTCCATCACCTCCTTGTTCGCTACCTGGAACCATCATGGGAGCGGCGTTTCATCCATGATAGCTACGCCTGCCGCAAAGACAAGGGAAATCACGCGGCGGTAAATAAACTTCAGGAATTTATGCGCAAGGTAAGCAACAACCGCACCCGGCCCGCTTTTTTCATGCATCTGGATGTCAGGTCTTTTTTTGTATCCATCGATAAGCAGATACTTTACGACATTGTCTGCCGCAGGGAAGAAAGTCCGGAGATTATCTGGCTTATGGGCGTTGTCATCTTTAATAATCCTGCCTGCGACCCCGTCAAAAAGGGTCAGATGTCACTCTTTGAGCAGATACCCCGCCACAAGTCCCTTTTCTATACGGAAGGGCGCACCGGCCTGCCCATCGGCAACTATACCAGTCAGTTCTTCGCCAATGTCTATTTAAATGAGCTTGACCAGTTCGTGAAGCATACATTGAAATGCAGATATTACCTGCGTTATGTCGATGATCTGGTGCTGCTGGGCAATGATGTCGGGAAATTGCAGGATTGGGAACTGCGAATCGGGGAGTTTCTGGCCACACGCCTGCGGTTGGCTCTGAACATGAATGCCCGCAGATTGGCATCAATTCATAACGGCTGCAATTTCCTGGGCTATATCGTCCGGCCCACGCATCTTACCGTACGCAGACGGGTGGTTAATAACCTCAAAACTAAAATCAACCAGTATCAATCCCAGCTTGCATATCGATGGAACGATTTTGCTGTTTTCAAACATGAAGATAAACAGATTAGCAAGCTCCATTCAGTGATAGCTTCTTATTTAGGGCAATTCGTTCACGCTTCAACTTATCGGCTGATCTGTTCGCTGTTTCAACGCTATTGGGTGTTGAACAGATATTTTGCCATGGACGGAACGGCCTTGCAACGTCTGGATCAGCCGCCCCGTTTTCACACTCTTTCCGGCCAATATCGGTGGTTTTGCTGGAGGTATTTCAATAGTATCATCTTCTTCCAGGTGGGCAGATATTTTGAATTTTACGGCATTCAGGGAAAAATAGCGGAGGACTTTTTACATTTACGACCGGGTAAGTCCAGGCTGCGGCTTGGAGCAAGAGCAGGTTTCCCCCTTGACCGGCTGTCCATCTATCTCCGGATGGCGTTGACGATATGTCAGCAGGTTGTTTTGATCAAGCAAACGGGCAGATACAGCGGCAACGTGATGGAAAGGCGTGTTCATTTAATTTTTACCCGTGAGATATGCCCAAAAAAATGAATTATGATGTTTTAGTCGGTATGACGACATTGTTTTGGCCGCTATAAAAGTACGACCGCGAACTATGTCAGGGTGGTCACTCGTTGTCTCTATTTGAAACGGTAATCCTTACTCCAATTCCAAACTCAAAAGTGTGTATTAGTAGATGATGTACGTACCAACCTACATCATTATTGCATGAGAAATCCTCGCTGATTACGATTCGAAAGCTTGCATATCCGAGAATGATCTCACTCCTCCCTTAAATTTCTGACCTCTTTCATATTTCGTTAAACAAATATTAACATTCTATTGAAAGAGAAGAATGAAAAGAGTTTATTTCCCGAAAGGGATGGCACGGTTTATACTATAATTATCTAATATATTCTGGTTGTTACAATGATAATGTTTGATTGCTGATCTTTTGGCACGATACTTCCAATAGTATAAAGGCAAATAAATAAACAACGGAGGTAACAGATCATGAAAAAAACTTTAGGAACAATGATGGTAGCGGTAGCGGTAGTCCTTTTAACAGCAACTTTTTGCTTCGCGGAATATGCAGCAGCAGGAACGGCTAACTTCCCTTATTTTCAGCTGGGTTGCTTGATCGTTGGTGGTTTGATTCTGGTTTCTTTGAAACGTAAATATGAAAAGATGTATGCCGGTGAAGTTGTCGGAGCTTTTGCTCTTTACACAATCCTGATGGCTCTTTTCACCAATCCGGTAATTGAAATGGTAAAGACGATCGTAACATA
>CAIVDK010000429.1 GCA_903904655.1 uncultured delta proteobacterium
CAAAGGCATCGATCTTCAAACAGCCTCGACGGCGCTCAAGGCTCTGAAGAATGCCGGTATTGTCACTTATTGCTATTTTCTCTTCGGCACACCACCGGAAGACGAAGCGGCCGCGTTGAAAACGCTGGATTTCGTCTGCCGTCACGCCGACTGCATTGACTTCCTGAATCTCGCTATCTTTAATCTGCCCGCTGCCAGTATGGAGGCGGAAAGCCTCGCCACACAGGATTTTTATGAAGGCGATTTATCATTATACAAAAGTTTCCATCATCCCGGGGGCTGGCAACGCCCCAATGTCCGAAATTTCCTGGCTAAAACATTCAAGAAGCATTCCACGATAGCGCCGATTGTCAAGCGCGTCCCGGAATTTTTCACATCCAACCACGCGCCATTTTTTACTTTTCCAAATAAATAATTTCCTCCTATTGACAAGGACTAGATGTTGTGGTTAATGACATTCATCATACTACATGTAGTGTTTTTTATTTAACAACCCTCTTATCATATTCAAAGGAGTTCAGCCCAATGGAAAAGAAGACTTACACCCCCATCGTCCCGGAATTAACGAAAAACGCGATTACCGTTCTTGAGCGGCGCTACCTGAAGCGCGATAAAGAGGGGAAGGTGCTGGAGACTCCTGTTCAAATGTTTCGGCGCGTGGCGGATACCATTGCCGCCGCGGATCAGAAATTTAATGAAAAAGCGGATACAGCCCCGGTCGCTGAAGAATTCTATCATATGATGACCCAGTTGGAATTTCTTCCCAACTCCCCTACCTTAATGAATGCCGGGCGTGAACTGGGACAGCTGTCGGCTTGTTTTGTCTTGCCGGTCGGCGATTCCATGGAAGAAATTTTCGACGCTGTAAAATTCACCGCGCTGATTCACAAGTCCGGCGGCGGCACCGGATTTTCCTTTTCCCGATTACGTCCGGCCAACGATGTCGTTCTAACCACCACCGGCATTTCCAGCGGCCCGATCTCTTTCATGCGTGTTTTTGATGTGGCCACCGAAACGATCAAGCAGGGCGGAACCCGGCGGGGCGCCAACATGGGCATTCTGCGGGTCGATCATCCGGATATCATGGATTTCATCATGTGCAAAGCCGACAAAAAGCAGCTTAATAATTTCAACATTTCCGTGGGCCTGACCGAAGCCTTCATGAAGGCTGTGGAAAAAGATGAAAATTACGACCTTATCAATCCCCGCGACGGACAGGTTTCCGGAGCCCTCAATGCACGCAAGGTTTTTAACCGGATTATCACACAGGCCTGGGAAAACGGCGAGCCGGGCATTGTTTTTCTCGACCGGCTCAACCGTGACAATCCGACACCCCATGTCGGCATGATCGAGTCCACGAATCCGTGCGGAGAGCAACCGCTTCTGCCCTATGAATCGTGCAATCTTGGTTCCATCAACCTGAGTAAGATGGTTCAAGACGACAAGATAAATTGGAAACGGCTTAGCGACGTTGTTCACCTGGCCGTGCATTTTCTCGATAATGTCGTGGAGGTCAATAACTATCCTCTGCCCCAGATTGCCGAGATGACCCTGGGCAACCGCAAAATTGGACTGGGTGTCATGGGCTGGGCGGATATGCTGATTAGGCTTCACATTCCTTACAACACAGAGGAAGCCATTGAACTGGCCCATAAAGTCATGGGATTCATCAATGAACAGGGGCACGCCGCGTCACAGGCATTGGCCAAATCACGCGGCGCATTTCCGAATTTTAAAGGATCCGTCTATGACAAGAAAGGCGAAGCACTGATGCGCAACGCCACCGTCACCACCATTGCTCCCACCGGAACCATCTCAATTATGGCCAATTCCTCTTCCGGCGTGGAACCGCTCTTTGCCGTATCATACGTCCGTCAGGTGATGGACAACGATATCCTGGTGGAAATTCATCCCTATTTTGAAGCCATCGCGAAAGAAAAAGGGTTTTACTCAAAGGAACTCATGCAACGGATTGCCGAACACGGCACGCTTCATAATATTGATGAAATTCCGGAAGACATCCGCAGTTTGTTTGTAACCGCGCACGACATTTCGCCGGAAGTACATATCCGGATGCAGGCCGCCTTTCAGAAGCATACCGACAATGCCGTCAGCAAAACGGTTAATTTCACCAACGGGGCCACCATTGCCGACGTCGCTCGCGTCTATGAGCTGGCCTATCAGCTCGACTGCAAAGGCGTCACGATTTACCGCGACGGCTCCCGCGATCAGCAGGTGCTGAGTGTCGGGAAAAAACAGGAAGCGGCCCAGCCCGCAGGCCTGGATAAAGACCAATCAACGACCAAACGCGAACGGCCCAAAATCCTTAAAGGCTGGACCTATCAGATGCAGACCGGCTGCGGGCCGCTTTACGTGACGGTTAATGAGGACGCCACAGGTTTATTTGAACTTTTCACCACAATGGGCAAGGCTGGAGGCTGCGCTGCATCCCAGAGCGAAGCCATCGGACGCATGGTGTCGCTCGCATGGCGCAGCGGGCTTCAGGCGCGCCAGGTCGTCAAACAGCTGCAAGGCATTTCCTGTCACTCACCCTCCGGCTTCGGTGAAAACAAGATCCTTTCCTGCGCCGACGCGGTGGCCAAGGCCATTCAAGCTCACGTAGAGGCCAACGGCGGCAAAGTGCAGCATGAAAAACGCGTCTTCCGCAAAGGCGCCTGCCCCGACTGCGGCGGCATCGTCGAACACGAAGGCGGCTGCGCCGTCTGCCGCCTTTGCGGCTACAGCGAGTGCGCGTAAACGTTACTCTTGATTTAATTGCTTCAGAAACAAAAAATATTAAATGGATGCAGAAATTATTCAGACCATCCCTGTCATTCCCGTGCAGACGGGTGACAGGATGGTTCATGATCCACCAGATTATTGTCCGGCCGAAGACGCCCGTCTTCCATGTAGCGACAAAGAGCATTTCGTTGATGCAGCGCATAGTCGATGGCTTTCCGGAGCGGTTCCGATGGAATTGTCTGCCGCCTTAACTCATCGAGCGTCTCGAAGATACTGTGACCTTCGCTGATTCAGGGGAGAGATTAAATGTATCTACATGATAATGAAACCATTGCCTTCATAAGACTTGTCATTCTGGCCGGCGTGATGTAGAGACGAGGGGAATGCTGAAAGATTCTGGAAAAAATTACTCACCCATAAATGGAAAGGAGAACACACCATGCAAGCCCTGTTTACCCTAACCCCGGCGGAATCAAAACGGTTGATCGGAAAAGCCGTGGTGGCGCTGCCCGAGATCAAGCACGCCATGAAAAACGGTTACCTCCTTATAGGTAGAGGATCCACCAATGCCTACATCTTAGAAGAGCTTCTGGGTAAAAAAATCAAAAAGGAAGCTTACACGGCGGGCCAGGTCATCAAAGGCGTCCTGTGCGTCCTCGGACCGGATGAACGGATCAAGCCCATGATCTTCAATAAGGGCAAGATGATCGAGGCAGAGCCGGCTTCGGTTCTGGACAAACTCTCTCCCGGCGACATTCTGTTGAAGGGAGCCAATGCCATCGATCACGAGGGAAATATTGGCGTCCTCATGGCAAGTCCGGTGGGCGGGACCATGGGTCAGTTCTACATGGCCATGAAAGCCCGGGGTCTGGAGATCGTATATCCCGTGGGGCTCGAAAAGATGATTCTCTCGGTGGAGCTGGCGTCCCAGTTTGGCGGAACACTGGCTCTTGATAAAACCATCGGCGCCGGCGTCGGGATGGCCTGTGTCGCCGACGGAATAGCGTTTACGGAACTCGATGCGATTGAAAGCTTATTTAAAATCGAAGCCGTGCACTTCGCGTCCGGCGGGTGGGGCGGCGCCGAAGGATGCGTTACCCTGATTGTGGATGGGCCTACCGCACAGGTTACAAAATGCATCAAATTCATTGAGCAGAAAATCAAGGGAGAACCGCCGCTGCAGGCAGCAAAGAGTCCCTGCAAGACATGCGGCCTTCTCTGCAGCTTTCAGGGAAAAGAGCTGAAGCAACTGCCTGGCTATTTAAAGTAAACAAAAGAGCTAATACCAAGTCGCCGTCAAAAGTCAACAGTAGTTCAGAGACTATGTTGCAATAGTTTTAAAACATAATATATGCATGATCTTTGACAACAGATTATTAGAAATGAACAGCAAAAATCGAAAACGACAAACTATCAGATGAGGGAACTCATATTTCTAATATTTTACACTTGGGTTTGTTCTTCACGACGGCATTAACAGCCCACAACTGCCCTATTTAGTCCAACCAGCTTTTCTATCAGTGTACTCACATCGAAGATCGTAATCATCCGGGCAATATTGAAACAGGTTGCTAAAAGCGCTGTCTCGGCCTGAAGGCCATCCTTTTTCCGAAGGATTACATGTCGCGCAAGACGTTCCACAATGACAAAAAAATTTAAAAACGGAGGTCGCCAATGAGTGCTGCACTGAAGGAAAAAATTAAAACCTACGCAATGACTCTCGGAATAGACGATTTCGGCTTTGCCTCGGTGGCAGATTACCAAAGCCCCCAGAGTCCGAAGATTGAAACGATATTTCCTGATGCGAAATCGATTGTTGTGGCCTGCGTTAAAGAGATGTCCCATGTGGAAAGCCCCAATCCCCAGATTGCAATGAATGGGCGGCTGGACATCATGGAATACGCTCGGTCGACCAATTACAAAATCTCAAGCTTTCTGGAAAAAGAATGTGGCGCTAAGGCCATGAGCGTACCCCTTTCTTATCCGCTGGAACTGACCCCGCAGAATTCCCGAAGCGTCGCTGACGTATCGCTTCGGCATGCTGCCGTGGCTGCAGGACTGGGCGTTTTTGGCCGTCACAATCTGGTGATTCATCCGCGCCTGGGATCGCGCGTTCTCTTCATGGCGGTGCTCACCGATCTGGCGCTCCCTTCAGATCCGCAGGTCACCGAGGATCTCTGCACCCAATGCAACATCTGCGTGGAGAGCTGCCCCGCCGCCGCCCTGAATGTTGAAGGCCAGACGGATTTTGGAAAATGTATCAAGGTTTCGCAGCCCTACGGTCTGGCA
>CAIVDK010000430.1 GCA_903904655.1 uncultured delta proteobacterium
AGCTATAACTCAGCAAAGCGCGGGGGAAATAGATAATCGGCGCATTGCTGGGGAGCAGGGCTTCCCCGCCAATTGTTTTCCAGATGTTTTCACGCTGTTTAAAAAATCTGAATTCCTCGTTTTTTCTAACGTTGCGATCTTCACTATCCCTGCCGCAAAGATATCCCCAGCTTTGCTTTTCATCATTACCATCGATTTGTGCATAGGTAATGCTACAATTATTGGAACATAGCTCACATGGCTCTGATGTGAGGTTAACGGTTTTTTCAGAAAAGGAAAGACCGATAAATCTTGTGCGCTGATTGTTTTTTTCCATTTCCTGCTTGGTTAACAAGGCAACTCCCCAGCTTCCCATGACATGGCAATAGCGTGAAACAACAATCTCCACACCCAGCAGATTTTCAAAAACAGCAACCAGGCCCTTATTTCTAGCGGTCGCGCCCTGGAAGAATATTTTTCTTTTCGAGTAATATCTGTTGCCCACAACCTTGTTCATATAATTTTGTATAACGGAATACAGAATCCCTCCCATGACTTCTCTGGGAGAGTATCCTTTTCGAAGCTGATTTCTGATGTCCTGATCCATAAAAACCGTACATCTATCAGATGTTATGGGGGCTTCTACACCCATAACATCATCTCCAAGTGTGGTAAGATCAAACCCTGTCTTACGGCTCACCTCTTCAATAAAAGAACCTGTACCTGCAGCGCAGACATAATTCATGTTTGCATTGTGAAGGTTCCCATTAACGGCATGAATGTATTTTGAATCCTGACCACCGATCTCGAAAATTGTATCTATCTCAGGATCGACTTTCATTGCCCCTTTGAGATGGGCTGTAATTTCATTGATGATGGTATCCGCTTTGATTACCGAGCCAACAAGTTTTCGACCGGATCCGGTTGTCCCAACCCCCAGAATATCAATGGAACCTTTTCGATTTTCCACCAGTGTCTGCAATGCGCTAAAAAGCATTGCAGTTGCTTTTAATGGGTTTCCGCCGGTTTTTCTATAAATATCCAGAATCACTTCTTCGCTTTTATCGATCATCAGCAATTTGGTTGAGGTCGATCCGGCATCGATCCCGATGAAACCGATTAATTGACCATTTTTCGGCCATTTTGTTATTCGGACTTCATTTTCATCACCATCAATGTAGCATGCTTCAACTGTGAAGGATGGGTATTGGGAAAGCTGAAGCACCAAAGGCGGCCTTGTTTCTTCTCTTTCTGCGTTTGATTCTTCAACACAATTCTCCCACTCAATGGGGGTATCTATCGGGTTGGCCAACAACGCAGCGCCATAGGCACCTGCTTCCTGGGGGCTGTCGAGGCTGATCATCATACCGTCAGGGAATTCATTCTTCAGCCATTTCATGATATTTCCGTTCAGGGCAACGCCGCCGATAAAGGCAGTTTTTCCGGTAGGTTTCTTGCCCTTGAACAGCGTTGTAATGATCGTGCGTGCCATGCTTTTGCAAATACCACTCCACATTTCTGAAGTTCCACAGCCTTCCTGTTGCCTGTGAATGAGATCGCTTTTAGCAAAAACAGCACAGCGAGTTGCCATTGAGGGCGGGTTGGCCACCACTGGGAAGTCCGTCAGGTCGTCATAATCGATACCTAACCGGATGGCCTGTTCATCGAGAAATGACCCGGTTCCTGCAGCACACAGTGTATTTGTCTGATAACCGATCAGACTTCCGGCAGCATCCAGTTCAATAAGCGAAAGGGAACCGCCTCCGATATCTATAATCTGCCTGACCACACCTATTTTTTGTTTTACTGCATGAATGATCGCTGAAATCTCACTATCATGACGGATACTAATGAGATTGGCTATTCGTTCAGCATATCGTCCTATGATTGAAATCGATGTACAATTATAGGATTGGATATTTTCCTGAATTATTGTCCTGGTAATTTTAAAAATCTCACCTTTATGTGGCAGGCTTTTATTGAATATCGGTGTTTTTGTTTCATCGAGAATGACCAGTTTCACGAACAGTGATCCGATATCAAGCCCAATGGTAACCTGATTGCTTTTCCTTGCCGTCATTATTTTCCTTTATCACTAAAATTATGTAAGATTTGTTCCTCAAATCCGTTAGAGGAAATTTTTAAAAACCCAATTTTATTTCCGCCGACACTGGGGTATATTCCCCCCAAGGGCAAAGTGGTCAGCTGCTTTATAATGCCCACTGTGTTTTTTTCTCTGTTGAACTCACTGTTTGATACTTCTTTCGTGCTTAAACTCTTTTTGTCAATTAAAAAATATTTTGCATTATGGACATGGGATGATATTAGTACAATATTTTTATCTGTATTTTTCAAAAGCTTTAACAACTTTGCGCCACCGTTGAGTATTGTATTGTGGCTGATTTTTTGTTTTCTGCTCAGCTCATCAAAAGTATCTATAGAAAGTTGATATTCCCTTCCTATACAACTTTTTTTTGGATTGATAAGGGGGGCATGTTGAAAAATCAGTATATCCTTGCTGATATTTTTTGATAAAGCCTGAGACAGATAATTAAAATCATCTTGGTTTAAACCATCTGAGTCATATGATATCACACGGGTTTCTAAAAATTTTTTCACGCATTTAAAAAAATTGGCTGCCCGTACAAAAGCATCACTTCCACTATCCAGAAAAATACAATGATACGTTGCGATTCTTATATCTTCTCTTTTTTTAATGTGCATACCTTTTGTCAAGGGATCAAATCTTTTTTCATTTACCATGACGGATGTAAGTTCCCACGGACCCCTGAATGTTTGATGCCCTATCTGGTGTTTAAATTTTTTTCTGGTGGCCTTGGAAAGATTGATATGATCAGTTCCCCAGAGGGCATAATTATAAGCCTCTTTCCGATAATCATGGTTTCCGGGGATGGCAATGTACTGTTTTTTCAGATGGTTAATTACACTGTTGAACAGGTCCCAATTGGAGATCCGCTCTGAATCGGATCTGTTTTTTAAGAGAGATAAAAGAGAGATGAAATCAGAAAAATGGTAATCAATTGAATCTCCATTATTTATAACGGCTTCAACATGGGGAGACTGGTTGATTAACTCAATAAATTTTCTAAGTTCTTGATTGGGATTCAGATATTTTTCAGAAAAATGGGGGATTTGTTTTAGACATTGATCAATCGTATCCCAATTTTTTGAGTAGTGAGTATCACCAAACACAATGATCTGCTTTTCCATTTACTTTTCTCCTCCCCGCCCTACACTAAACTATTGGCGGGGAAGGGTCTCACCTATATTGGCACAGAGGATATCCAGAAATCATTTTTGTTTATCACAACTCAACCCATATAATCTATTTAATTTAATAACATATAATCGTTTTTGTTGCAAAAATAACATGAGTCCGAACAATGTTATTGCACCGGGTTGATAGCAGTCATACGATATATGGCCGCCTTTGCTTTTTTGGGTGGCGTTTTCCCCGTGCTGATTTATGACAATTTGACGACTGCCGTGCGGAAGGTTTTGCTGGGCAGAAATCGGATTGAGCAAGAGGGGTTTGGTAAGCTGAAGGCTTATTAATGTTTTGAGGCGCGTTTTTGCAATCCCGACAGTGGTCACGAGAAAGGCGGTGTTGAAGGATTGGTCAGTTTTTCGCGTCGCAATTACATGGTTCCTGTTCCAGCGGCTGACTCTCTTGCTGATCTAAACGAGAAGATTCTCAGGCAGTGCGTTTCTTATGGGAATCACAAGATGGCCAGTCGTGATCGGAACGTGAGCGCGTTGTATGAAGAAGAGAAGGAACATCTTCTTGCCCTTCCTGAAACTGTCTTCAGCAATCTCCAGGCTTCCTCCGGTCGGGTCGACAAGTATGCCATGGTCATTGTGAATAAAAACAGATATTCCGTACAGAGTGGTTATGCCGGATATCGCGTGAAAGTCCTGCTCCATGCAGATCGGGTGGACATTTTTACCGGCACAAAGAAGATAGCCAAACATGAACGGTCTTACGGAAACAACAAATGGATTCTTGATCCGGATCATTACCTTGATCTTCGGCTTTTTCGAGACCTTGTGGGAGGTAGCTATATCAAGGAACGCAGGAATGTCATTTTTCTGGGACTGAGTGGCAGAGGCAAGACCCATATGGCCGAAGGCCTTGGAAGTGAAGCCTGCAAAAACAAGTATCGGAACCGATTTGCAACTTGCTACGGTCTGGTCAACGAGTTGATCGAAGCACGACAAGAGAGAGGTTTGCAGCGTCTTCTCCAAAGATATGCCCGCTATGATTTGCTCATCCTGGATGAACTTGGGTATATCCCTTTTTCCAAGGAAGGTTCGGAACTGCTTTTCCAGGTGCTGGCAGAGCGTCACGAAAGAGGATCAGTGATGATCACGACCAATTTAGGTTTTGCCGATTGGACCCAGGTATTTGGCGATCCGGTCATGACGGCCACGTTATTGGATCGGATAACCCACAAAGCGCATATCATCAATTGCGACTGGGATAGCTATCGACTGAAACAGAGCATCATGGAAAAAGGAAAGCGCGGACGAAAGGACACATAATGCATGAAGATTGCCTTGTCCAATCGTTTCCTTGTCGTGCGGGGGTTTCCTCTGGCAACTGGATAATCAGGCACGGATCCGTATGCCCGGTAGAGCGGGATAGGAGAAGGCCGTGAAGCCTTCCCCTATCCCAATGCCTTTCAAATAGGCTCAATTTTAGCCTACCTTATTGGTGTTCCTAAATTAGCGATCTTCGCCTGCATTTCAGGGGTC
>CAIVDK010000431.1 GCA_903904655.1 uncultured delta proteobacterium
CGCGCCTTTCCCCGATGAATCCTACAAGGAAGGGGCCCGGATCTTCCCCTCCCTTGTGCCGGCCGACAATCCGGACGATCCCGGTGCGGTGGCAAACCGCGAGGCCTGGAAGGTGCTGGCCGCCTTTAACAAACCGTTCTTGACGGCTTTCAGTGACGGTGATGCGGTCATGAAAGGCGGCCAGTACATCTTGCAAAAAAAGATCGCCGGCGCCCAGGGTCAACCCCATGTCAAGATCAAGGATGCGGGACACTTCCTGCAAGAGGATAAGGGCGAAGAGGTTGCCTCTGTGATTCTCGATTTCATAGCCAAAACAAAGGCGTAGATTTTCGTGACAATGGTTTTTGACCTTATGGACACAAGAAAAGAGGCAACGATGAACAACTTGGACTTATACACCAAATTGGCTGAACGCCATGATAAGGGGCAGATGGTTGGCGCCCCCATGACCAAGACGCTTTTAAAAATTTTTATGCATCTGTACAACCCGGAAGAGGCGGAAGTGGCCTTGACGTTGCCCTTCGACAAAAATCTGTCTCTCAGCGAAGTTACAGCGTTAAATCCGGACAAAGGGGATCGCATTGAAGAAATTCTGGACGGCATGGCCAGCGGAGGCACCGTTTATCGTGATCTGAGGCCGGGGAAGGACAAGCGTTACCGCCTGCTCCCCTCCCTGGTCGGGTGGCAGGAAACACCGTTTTGGAGCGGCCGGGAAACAGAACAGGCCAAGGCCTTAAGTCCCCTTTACAAGGAGTATCATCAAGAGGCCTTTGCCGCGGAAATGGCCCGGGGCATACCGCTGATGCGGGTGATTCCCGTTGACACATCACTCAATGCGACATCCGATATCCTGCCTTTCGATGACATCAAGCCGATGATCGAAGCTTCGTCTTATCAGGCGGTAGGCCACTGCCCATGCCGTATCAATGCCAAATTCCGCGGTGAGGCCTGTCACTACTCGACGGAGAATTGCCTGCATTTCGGTGGCATGGGCCGTTATATGGTAGCGCATGGGTTGGCCCGTGAGATCACGAAAGAAGAAACCCTGAAAATACTCAAAGCGGCGGATGATGAAGGCCTGGTCCATATCATAGATAACATTGAAGGGTACATGCATACGATCTGCAACTGCTGCCCCTGTTGCTGTTCATTCCTGGTTCCCATCAACAAAAACTGGGGTTTGGACATGCTCTCCAAGTCCAATTACCTGGCCTCGGTCGACGGGGATGCCTGTGTCGGCTGCGATGTCTGTGCGGAGCGCTGCCCCGTGGGCGCCATCAAGATTATCGATGATGCGGCGCACGTGGATGCGACCGCCTGTCTGGGTTGCGGCGCCTGCACGTCCGCCTGCCCGACGGAAGCGATTCGTCTTGGCCGGCGGGAGGAAGTTAAACCGCCGCCGCAGGTCCATGAATTTGCTGCGGCCAGGTTAAAATAGTCGCGGAAAATCATCTTTCAACCTGAAGAAATAAGTCATGAAAGGACGAGGAATTGTGAAACGTAAAAAAATCTATATTTTTCTGTTAGTGGTGGTTATCATTCTGGCGGGTGTCATCTGGTTTAAGTTTCTGAACAGGGGCCCGAAGACGGGTAACGATTTCGCCTTCAGTGATGCAACGGCTGTGACAGTTGCCGCCAACGCCGCTCTGGCAAAGTCGCTGAATCTTGCGGACCAGAAAGACTTTGAAGATGCGAAGCGCGGCTTGATAGCCGTACCCACCGGCAAGGTGCTGGCGAAAGACGGCTCGGTGGTCTGGGACTTTGATCGCTTCCGGTTTGTTGAGGGTGACGCGCCGTCCACCGTCAATCCCAGTTTGTGGCGTCACGCAAAGCTGAACAAGGCGATCGGCCTGTTCAAGGTCGTCGATGGCGTTTACCAGCTGCGCGGCTTCGATAATGCCAACCTCACCCTCATTGAGGGCAAGACCGGGTGGATCGTCCATGATCCCTTGTCCTGCCGGGAAACGACGGAAGCGGCCATGGCCTTTGCCCGCAAGCACCTCGGTAACAAGCCTGTCTCCGTCATTATTTTTAACCACAGTCACATTGACCATTTTCGGCGGGGTCCTCGGCGTCATTTCGGCGGAAGAAGCAACTCGCCGCAAGATTCCGATCGTGGCGCCCGAAGGATTCATGGAGGAAGCGACGAGCGAAAATGTGCTGGTGGGAACGGCCATGGGGCGGCGCGCCACGTGGCAATTCGGGATGCAATTGCCGGCGTCGGCAAAAGGGCTCGTCGATAGCGGCAATGGCAATAGTGTGGCCCTGGGCGAAACCGGCATCCTGCCGCCAACCGTCATCGTCAATCACACACCCCAGGAGATGACCCTGGACGGCGTCCGCTTCATCTTCCAGAATATACCCCACTCAGAGTCGCCCGCCCAACTGGCCTTTTATTTGCCTGATTTCAAGGCTTATTGCGGCGCCGAAATCCTGAATCAAACCCTGCATCAAATCCTGACGCTGCGTGGCGCCAAGGTCCGCGACGCATTGCTCTGGGCGGGCTACATTGACGATGCCCTGGTGCGCTTCGGGCAGGCCGACGTTTATTTCGGCACTCACAATTGGCCGGTCTTCGGCAACGCCAGGGTGGTCGATTTCATGAAAAAGCAGCGCGATGCCTATAAATACATCCATGACCAAACCGTGCGCATGATCAACGCCGGCATGAAGCCGAACGAAATTGCCGCCCAGATCAAGCTGCCGGCATCCCTGGAAACATTTTTTGCAGTGCGCGGCTATTATGGGACGGCGCGCCGCAACGCCAGGGCGGTCTACCAGCACTATATCGGCTGGTTTGACGGCAACCCGGCCAACCTGGACACCCTACCGCGGCATGACGCCGCCAAGCGCTATGTGGACATGATGGGCGGCGCCGATCGCGTGATAAAAGAAGCTCGGACCGTCTTTGGTCGAGGCGAATATCGATGGGGCGCCGAACTGTTGAACCATGTCGTCTTCACCGAGCCCGGAAACAAGGAAGCCCGGGAATTGCTGGCGCGCACCTACGACCAGATGGCCTATGGCGCAGAGTCGGCCATCGATCGCAATTGGTATCTGACGGCGGCGCTGGAACTGCGGACCGGGAAAAATGGCCCCGGTCCCGATCCCGCCAAAGGCATCGACCTGATGGTCTGGATGCCGATAGATAATTTTCTGGCAGCCATGGCGGCCAGTCTCGATGGGCCGGCGGCAGACGGAAAAGCATTTAAGATCAATGTGGTATTTTCCGATCTGAAAGAGTCCTACATCCTTTGGATCGAGAATGCCGTGCTGCATCACCGCAAAGCTCCTCCGGCCGGTGATGCGAACGCGACATTAACCCTCACTAAGGGCGTGTTTCTCAAGATGGTGATCGGCAAGGCCGGCATTAAGGACCTGATGGGTAACGAGGTTCAAGTGGCGGGCAGCAAGATCGATTTGATTCGTTTCTTATCTCTGATAAAAAAGCCACCGGCGACCTTTCCCATCGCGACACCGTAAGGACCAGGTGATGCGTGATACGTCGAGAAGCTGGTGCACTGGGCGTCTCGACGAATTGGATTGGCCAATGTTATTTGAAAAAACAGGAGAAAATTCAAATGGGCAAGCTGACAGGGAAGACCATTCTGATCACCGGCGCCAATGGCGGTTTTGGACGGGAATTTACGGAACAGCTGTTAAAAGAAGGTGCAGGCCTTATCCTCACCTCCCGAAATGAGACCGCCCTCCGGACTTTTGCCGAGGAGGCAAAGAGGAAATATGCCACGGGGGATGTGATCGCCGTGATCGGAGCCGACATTTCGACCACCGACGGCTGCCGGGAGCTCTATGCAAAAACGAAGGCCATGGTCCCGGAAATCGATATCCTCATCAACAATGCAGGGCTTCTCACCTACGGATATTTCCACGAGACCCCCGTTGATGCTTGGAGGAAGGTCTTGCAGCTGAATCTTTTTTCGACAATGGAGCTCACCGCCTTGTTCTTGCCGGACATGATCGTAAGGAAGCAGGGTCAGATCGTCTTTTTGTCCTCTACTGCCGGATTCATTCCCTCCTCCTACCAGACGGCCTATAGCGTCTCCAAGTTTGGCGTCCGTGGCTTCGCCATGGCATTGGCGGACGAGGTCACCCCTTTCGGGGTGGATATCACCGTGATTTATCCTTTTTGGTCCGATACGGATATGTTAAAATCACCTGCCTTCGGCACGAAAAGGCCCAAGAAACTGTCGCCCCGCATGGTTGTCTCGCCGGAGAAGATCGTCAGGACCTCCATCCGGGGAATCAAGCGGCAAAAGCGCCATGTCTATCCGGACATGTTCGCCAAGATCTTCTGGTGGATCAACAAGGTCTATCCCATGATCGGCCGGCAACCGATGGAGCCGGCGTCCGGCGGGCCGGCAGCGGGAGGCAAGTCATGAAGGCGGACAAGAGAGGTAAAAAAGTGCTGGTCACCGGAGCGGCCGGCTTTATCGGATCGTTTCTCTGCCCGCGGCTTTTAGAGGAAGGGTATGATGTCACGGCCCTCGACATTAGTGATAAGAAAGCACAGGCCATGCGGGACATGGGCATGGCGGTGGTGATCGGCGACCTTACCCGTCCGGAATCCATCCAAGGGGTCTGCGATGGCATGGATATTGTGATTCATCTGGCCGCCCACGTGAAAGGCTGGGGCAGCAAAAGGCTTTTTTACGATTCCATTTATCACGCGACCAAAAATCTCCTCGTTGAGGCGGCCAAAAACAGGTGCCGTTTCATCTACCTCAGCTCCTTCTGCGCGGCCGGGGTCGGGGGCGTTCCGCATCATCTGACCGGCCATAAGGAAGACGATCCGGAAAGCAAAACCGGCAACTCCTATTATGGCGACGCCAAATACGATACAGAAAAGCTGGTCATGGGGTATCACAACCAGAACAAGATTATCGCGACGATCATTCGGCCTGCCAATGTCATCGGGCCGGGAAGCGTCTGGGTAACCGATACGGTGGACGCCCTGCAAAAGAAGGGGGCCTACCCCCTCATCGACAATGGACAATACAACGCCTGTTTTGTGTATGTGGACAATCTGGTGGACGGCATCCTTCTGGCCATGACCAATGAGATTGCCCAAGGGCGGACTTATCATTTTCGCGATGACTATGATGCGACATGGAAGGGGTATGCGGCGGATCTTGGCGCCATCCTCGGCAAGACGGTCACGTTTTCCAATATCCCGTTCAAGATTGCCTGGACTGTAGGCTATGTCGCCGACAGGCTTCTGCGACCGTTGAATTTGCAGATCGCCATTGGAAGGCATACCGTTGGCATGGTGGGGAGGGACAACCGGGTGGACACCTGCCGGGCGCAAAAAGAACTCGGCTGGAAGACCCGTGTTTCTTATGAGACCGCCATGGGGGCCATCGGCGATTGGGTTAAACGGATGTATCCGCAACCGAGGGCGTAACGGACAAATTACTGTTCTGCTGACAAAAGGAGGGTTTATGCTTCAAGATAGGGGTGGTTCCAAGAATCAAAGCCTATTCCGGTCGCCAACAAATCTTTTGGCCGGGATGCTCTTGCGCCTCATGGCAGCGAACGTCAACTACCGGGCGGGCATCCGCCGGCATCTCCGATCCGATCAGGGATGGATCAACTTCACGCTGGGCGTATCGACCCGGGACG
>CAIVDK010000432.1 GCA_903904655.1 uncultured delta proteobacterium
GCCGATGTGATCAACTTTCAAAATGTTCATTCTTCAATCTCCAATATTTTTATTTCGTCGTTTGCGTCTCGTGATTCGTGTAGGGAACGGTCTTGCCACCCGCAAGGGTGGTTTCAATGACCTAATCACCTGATGACCTGAAGGTCACACGAGGTGGCTCGAGGTCACCAGCCCGGTCTCTACTTTTTATTCCTTCAGCCTTCAGCCTTCAGCCTTCGGTCTTCGGTCGTCAATCTCACAGTCTTTAACCTTCAGTCTCTTCAAAACTTCTGCCCCTTCAAGCACGCTAGTATGCGGGCGGCGGCCGTGGTAGGCGTCACCGTTCCTGCTTCAACCTCCGCAAGCGAGGCGACCAGTATATCGGCGGCGGGGCTTTCGTAAAACCATTCCTGAACCCCTTCACGCACCATAAATTTCAACCACTCTTTGGCTTGTTCCTGTCGGTTTTTTTGTAGTTCGCCGCTTGCCGTTAGTTTTTCGCGATGCTCGAGTATAATGTTGAGTATGTTTTGCAATCCGGCCATGGTGATGGAACTGCAGGTTACAACCGGTGGCGACCAGTTCTGGTAAGGGCGCGAAAGCAGGTGAAACGCCATTTCGTATTGACGCCGGGCCATCTTGGCCCGCTCGATATTATCGCCGTCGGCTTTGTTAACGGCGACCGCGTCGGCCAGCTCCAGAACGCCTTTTTTGATGCCCTGCAATTCGTCGCCGCCTCCGGCAATCATCAGCACCAGAAAGAAATCAACCATCGAGGCCACGGTGACTTCGGATTGGCCGACACCGACCGTCTCGACCATTACTGCGTTAAATCCGGCCGCTTCACAGACCAGCAAAGATTCCCGTGTCTTGCGGGCGACGCCGCCCAGGGTTTTACCCGAGGGAGAAGGGCGGATAAAGGCTTTATCGTTCACGGCGAGCTTTTCCATTCGCGTTTTGTCGGCCAGGATGCTGCCGCCCGTTTTGGGAGAGCTGGGGTCAACCGCCAGAACAGCCACATGGTAACCCTTCTCCGTCAGCATGGTTCCGAAGCTTTCGATAAATGTGCTTTTGCCCGCGCCCGGAAGTCCCGTGATGCCCAGACGCAAAGCCTTGCCCGTGTATGGCATCAGCGAATCCAGGATTTGCCTTGATAATTCCTGATCGGCAGGCAGAGAGCTTTCGATGAGGGTGATCGTTTTGGCCAGCATTCGCCGGTCTCGATCCAGCACACCTTGAACGTAGGGCTGTACATCTCTTTTTTCCATAGGCTGTCTCACGTTTTGTTTAAAGACATTTTCGTTGATTATACCGAAAGGGTGTATAACAGGCAATCCATATTTTAGTTTTAGGCGATGGGCGATAGTCTATAGATAATAAGCGGAGGGGGCGGTTGCGAGAAAACGCCGACAGTTCCCTTTTAGTTTGTTACGGTTAAACTACTTGCATATGGAATAACGACGGCGCGTTGCGCCTTTCATCTTAGCCTATAGCCTTAAGCCTACAGCCTATTTTTCTAATTTTGCTTGAATCCGGTCCTGATATTCGCTGATTTCGTGGCGCAGGATATCCAGATCGGCAATGCGGTCATCGAGCCGCTTCAAGTGACTGCCGAGCAGCTCCAGAAGACGTTTGAGCACTTTTTCGCTGGATTTTTCATAGGTCCACATCGCTTCCAGTTCCTGCATCTCCGATAACGTCATGCCCATGATTTTCAACCGTTTGATCAGTTTCAGGCGGCGCAGATCTGCGTCCGTATAAATTCTGCGGCCTCCCTCGACTCGTTTGATGGAATTGAGCAGGCCGATTTCTTCGTAATAGCGGATGGTTCTCTGGCTCATCTCCAGATTTTTAGACATCTCTCCAATGGACGTAAATTCGTCGCTCATGGTTAGCTCCAGATTTTTTGAAATATTTTGTATATGGGGCACGCCGGAGGGGCACGCTGCTGCGTGCCCCTGCCTCTTAGGATGCGCTGTATTTTTCTTTCAGTTCCCGCTTCAGGATTTTTCCTGACGGATTCTTAGGCAGTTTGTCGACAATGATGATCTTCTTGGGGCATTTAAATCCAGCCAGTTTTTCCTTGCAATGGGTGATAATCTCTTTCTCGCCAAGTACTACACCCTTCTTCGGAACAACGACGGCCGCCACGATTTCTATCCATTTGGGATCGGGCAGGGCGATGACGGCCACCTCTTCGATGCCCGGATACTGGTAAAGCAATTCCTCGACTTCACGCGACGCGACGTTTTCACCGCCGGACTTGATCATGTCCTTCTTGCGGTCGACTACGTAGAGATAGCCATCCTCGTCAAACCGGCCCAGATCGCCGCTGTGGAACCAGCCGAATTGGAAAGCCTCGGCGGTTTTTTCAGCGTCGTTGAGATAACCGGTCATGACATGGCCGGAGCGATGAACAATTTCTCCAACGGTTCCGACGGGGATAAACTTTCCGTCGTCGTCCATCAGCCGGGTCTCGACGTTTAGAACCGGTTTGCCCGCGGAACCCGGTTTTAAAAGCTGATCCTCGGGCTTCAGGATGGTAGCCACCGGCCCCATCTCGGTCTGACCGTAATAGTTCCAGAGCTTCAGGCCACGGAACGTGACAGCAAGTTGTTTGATAATTTCCACCGGCATGATGCTTGCGCCATAGGCCGCCTTTTTCAAGCTCGCGTGGTTGTATTTTTTAAATTCCGGATGATTCAAAATTCCGATCCAGACCGTGGGCGGGGCGAACATATGCGTGATCTGGTATTTTTCAATAAGCTTGATCATTTCCAGGGGATCCGCCTTGTGCATGATGACATTGGTGGCCCCGATATACAGATAAGGCATGAGGAAGCAGTGAAGTTGGGCGCAATGGAACAGGGGTAAGGCATGTAGGCTCACATCATCGGTTTCGTATTGCCCATCGAAAATGCAGCTGTGATATTGTGACATGAGCGCCCTGTGCGAGAGCATGGCGCCCTTGGGTTTGGATTCTGTCCCGCTGGTGTAAGGAATTTGTACGATATCCTCTGCGCTGACTTCCACCTGGGGTTCGTCGTAGGGCATGGTCTCCATTTCCGTGATCATGTTGAAAAAACCCTCAGGAACCATGGAATCACCCAAAGGGATGAAACCCCACTGCTCCACAGTTGCGAATTTATCCTGGTCTTTGGCAATGATCGGGTACAGGATGTCTTCCACAATAAAGATCCGCGATCCGGAATGATTGATGACGTAGGCGATTTCATCGGCGTTGAGCATGTAGTTAATGGGAACCTGGATGGCACCGATCTTAGCCAGACCGATCATGCTGATGGGGTAGTAGTGCGAGTTGTATGCGTAGACCGCCACCCGGTCGCCCTTCTGAACACCATAACTGGTCATGAGATTGGCAAAGCGCCTGGCCTGCCGTTCGAGGTCATAAAAAGAAAGTTTCAGGTCGCGGAAAATGATGGCAGTTTTGTCGCCGTATTTTGTTGCGGCCCTCCGGGCCATATCGCCGATGGTGTCTCTGTAGCAAATGTTGCTCATGGATAGTGCCTCTCTATTATTGATATTTCTTTTCAAACATCTCTCGCATCTTAAATTTCTGGATCTTGCCGCTGGCCGTCATCGGGTAGCTGTCCACAAATTCCCAATACTTCGGAATCTTGTGCCGGGCGATTTTTCCTTTGCAGAATTCGACAAACTCTTCTGCCGTTGCCGTCTGTCCGTTTTTCAACTGGATGGCTGCCAGAACCTGCTCTCCATATTTTTTGTCGGCAATGCCGATGGCCTGGACGTTGACGACCTTTGGATGTGTGAAGAGAAATTCTTCCAACTCGCGGGGATAAATATTTTCACCGCCCCGAATGATCATGTCTTTAATCCGGCCGGTTACTTTAAAATATCCGTTTTTGTCCACGACGCCCAAGTCGCCCGTGTGCAGCCATCCGTCCTGGTCGATGGTGTTAGCCGTGGCGTCGGGCATTTTGTAGTATCCTTTCATCACGCAGGCGCTGCGTGTGACGATTTCACCCTGCGTGCCTGCGGGCAAATCTTTGCCGCTTTCGGGATCAATGATTTTGCCTTCGATGTCCGGCAGCAGACGGCCAACGGTTGCGACGCGCAGCTCAACCGGATCGTCGCGCCGCGTCATCGTCATGACCGGCGACGACTCGGTCTGGCCGAAGGCAATGACAATTTCGGAGCAGTGCATCTTTGTGTTTACCTGATTCATGGTTTCGATGGGGCAGGGCGCGCCTGCCATAATGCCGGTACGCAGAGACGTCAAATCGTAGTGATCGAAATCGGGATGATGCAAAATGGTCACAAACATCGTGGGCACCCCGTTGATAGCCGTGCATTTTTCTTGCGCAATCATTTCCAGCGCTTTTTGCGGATCGAAGAATTCCAGAAGGACCATGGCCGAGCCATGGTACACGCAGTTGAGCGTGCTCATGACGCAGCCGAAGCAATGAAAGACAGGCACCTGAATCAATAGGCTGTCTTTTTCGGTCAAGCCCATCACATCGCCGACCATACGGGCGTTGTTGACGATGTTGTGGTGCGTCAGCATAACGCCTTTTGGAAAACCGGTTGTCCCGGAGGTGTATTGCATATTGATCACATCATCATCGGTCAGAGAGTTCATCCGGTCATCAAGCTCCTTCTCCGTTATTTTCTCTCCCATTTTGATTAGATCGGAAAATTTGAACATGCCGGTCGGATTTTCTTTTTCCCCAATATAAATGACGTTTTTCAAAAGCGGTAATTTGCCGAAAACAAGCTTCCCCGGCTCGGTAGCGTCGAGTTCCGGTATGATTTTACGCACCGTGTTGTAAAAACTGGTGTCGCGATACGTATCGATGAGAAACAATGTGGTGGAATCGGATTGCTTGAGAATGTATTCCAGTTCATGCGACTGGTAATTGGTATTGATGGTGACCAGAACGCCTCCGACCATACCCAGCGCATATTGCAGATAAACCCATTCCGGAACATTGGTCGTCCAGACGGAAACGTGATCGCCGCGCTTAATGCCCAACGCCAGGAGACCTCTGGCTGTCCTGCGGCATTGATCATATAGCTGACTGTAACTATAACGAACATTAAATTGAGGACATATAAGAGCTGGATTGTCTGGATAATGAATAGCCGTTTCTTTAATCACTTCCCCTATCGTTTTGTTCACAAAACCCGACATATAAAGCACCTCGCCATAAAGTGTATTTTAAGCATTAAGTTCTTCTCCGAACATTGGATAGTTTCGACTTAATGTTTAATTTCAATTAAGTGCTACTTTAAAACCACTTAACGTAAACTGGGTTGAGTATAACCGGTTTTTTTATTCTGTCAATTAATTTTATGTGAGAGTTATCAATATATTGAAATTAATTCAGGGACGACGAATTAATGTCAAAAATAATTTTCAAACAATTTTTAATTTTAAAAAAGTAATCGGTTTTGAAAGTGTTGAAACAATTTTTATTAAAAGATGATTTAGTTTGAGGGACATTAGTCACAAGAATTCCCCTGAAGTTGATAAGGATTTCCTGAAAGGGGGATTTTTTCACTCCCTATGTCCTTGACAAAAAAATTGCTTTCTCTTATGATATTTCAAGTTTTTTATGATCAGCAAAAACAGATTTAGCCGGCACAACAAATGGAGATAGTTATGAAAAAAGTTTTGTTGTCATTGACTTTAGTGATCGTTCTGGCTTTGTCGGGTTGTGGTGCATGGAAAGTGACCCCCTTTACGCTTAAAAACAATCCCCACTATGACATAAAAATGACGACCGTTGATTTTTGCTCATATCATTTGACAATTACCAACAAGACAACAAGTAACTTGGAAATTGTTTGGGAAAGAACATTTTATATTGATCAAACAAATGTGACGAACGGCTTTTTGATGTTTGATCAAGAATTATCTGCTATCGATACGTTAAAAGGCAGCAGATACCCTATTATTATTTTTCCAAATGAAAGAATGGAAAAAAATATTTATCCTGTAACTCTTGCCTACTTGAGGAAAATTACCTGGGTACACAATTATCTTCCTGAGGGGCGCACGGGAGTTTTTCTGACCATGAAGCTGAATGGGAGGGAATTGAATCACAGGCTCTACATTGATATTGACTACCCGTAGATATTATATCGATCAGAGCATTTTCACGGGAATTTATCATAACGAATGATCCGACACCCTTTCCTTCGGATCAGAGTTCTTCCAGTGCAACTGACAAAAGCGTTTATTCTCAATTTGCTCAAGATCATGCAAGTCAATTCTGACGCACATAAATCCTGGCCCGTACTTTCATGCCGGTTTTGATGGATGTGTTTGTCTTTGAATACAAGGCGCCGGTGATGCTTCCGTCTTCAATGCGCACCGGTTCAATGGTCGCCAAAGGTTTGTTGTCGTCGTCGATGACGGCAATTTGCTGTTGCGCGGCTTTAAGATCGCGCAGATGGTCCGTCTTAATGTGGACATAAACCGTTTTGCCCGATATTTTTTCGATCGTACCCATCACATAGCTGGGATTAAATTTATCTCCCAGTTGACTGGCTAAATCGAGAAAAATGACGCGAAGAAGTTCTCTCTTCATTTTATTTTGATCAAGCTCCCGGACGACTTGGTCAATTTTTTCAAAGCTGTGTCTTGATGTGAATATCTCATATTCTTTGGTAGGATTTTCGGCAAGATAGATTTTAAAGCAGGCGCTGCCTGTTGCGATATACCTTTTTCGCTTTGGATCGATTGTGTTTTTGGTTTGCAATTTGATGTAATACACTTCGGGGTGAATATAATATCCCTCTTTTTCAGAAGTGGAATCGGTTTTGTCTAAAACCATAACGTACTTAAATCGTTTGGTTCCTTCCACCTGGCTTTTGATGTCCGTCTTTAATTCTTCAATTTCACTGCTTTCCATGAATCGCGGATTGATTTTATTGATGGAGGAGGCCAGTTTATCAAATCGAAATATTATCGGCTCCAGAACATCGGTCTTTATCGCAGTGGTTTCAATGACCAATTCCTGCTTTGCCGCGCAGCCGAATATGGCAACGCATCCCAAAACGATGACCAACGTAAAGCTCAATTTTTTCAAGGTTTCGCCTCCATATTTTTGTTTGAATTTCTTTTCGCTTTAACCGACATTGCTGCGATTTTGGTTATATTTATTCCATCTTGATCCACAGGGCAGGGCTCCGAAGGATAAAGGATGGCCAGGCGCTCCCAGCGCGCTTGTTCGTCTTCTGTGAAGCGCACATCTTCGCCGCTGGCAAGGGCTGCGATTTTTTCATGTATCTCCTGATACGCGATTTCGGCGGCGAGAAGTCTGTTTAAAGTCCGCCGGGCCGCCTTTTTTTCATCTTCATCAAGGAGGTCATCGTATTCCTCTCTCAGAATGCTGTATAATTTTTTATAAATGGTAATATTGTCGGATATGCATTGGGGAAAATACGGAGCAATCTGCTTAATGTTTTCCATCCGGGATACCAGCATGGCCACTTCGCGCGGCGGCAATCGTCTGAATTCATTTTTGGCGTTGTTGATGGCCGAAGACATTTTCAGAATTGCGCCGGTGATTTGTGTCAAAGCAGCGCCCAGATAATCCAGGTTGGCTAAAAATACCCGGTTTACTTTTTTGGCAAGTGGTGCGAAATTCTTCTTTGCATTGTCTCTGTGTTCTTTGAGCGCGTCTTTGTTTTCCTTAACGAGATCTAATTTGGTGTGTTTGCGTGCTTCTGATGGACAATAATCTTCTTTTATGCCCCGTGAAAATGTCTTGTCACTCGATCTCACTAATCCCGTGCATTTGTTAAATCCTTTTTCAGTGTATGCGAGTTCCCGTTCCAGTTCTGCTACTTCCTTATTGTTTAAACTGACGACGCCGAAGGCGCGCAGGGTATTCTTATGCCCGTTGCGACGTGGGGGTTTTGTTTTCTGGATCAAGGTTTCTTTTTCTTTCAATAACAAGTAAAAAGGCGATGTTGGCCGGGGCAGCCCCGTGCGGGGGTCTCTTTCAAAAGCCGCGCTTCCTCCCTGTGACATCAATGCGCCGGATATGCCCATTTTCACAAGCGTATCTTGTGACGGGGCTTTGCTGAAATCGGCTGGCCACCGGCAATCTTCTGATAATGGCGTATGCAGAAGCGATGTGTTGGAAAGACGGATGGCGATGATCGCCGACTCCAAAGCGTCAATACTATCGCGCACGGACGGCGGTGTGATGGTCTGCGTAACCACGGACGTTATCGTTGCCAGGCCTGGTATAGCCGTTGGCGTATCCGATTTTGTCGTTTTTTTGCTCTCTGTGCATGACCATGACGTTATGATCAACGCCCCGATCAAGAAAAAAAGTAATTCTTTTTTGACACAGGCAACCATATCTAGTCGCATCGCAACCGCAACCTTTCTGTCATCCGCGTCGCTGGCTAACGGAAAACAACCTTGTTCCCGTCAATCTGGGGATTAAGTCTTTTAAGAAACGGATCGTTTTCAAATTGATCCAGCAGCAGATCCACCAGATCGCTGATCTTGCCCGCGTAAAAGACATCAAACACCAGATCGCCTTTTCCGCGCTGTTTCTGATTGACGCTTTTTAAACCCTGAATGTCCTCTTTGAGAATTTTAAGAACTTTCCGCTCCAGCGCATACTTGCCACCCAATTTCATCACGACTTCATAACGGACGCCGCGTTTTTCGCCGATTACGCTCTTTGACTGTAGCCTGTGCAGCACATCATCGGCAAAACGCACCCCGCCATTGATTGCGGATTTGGTGAGGCCGATCAGAGCGTCTGCTTCCAGACCGCCGCGCGCTTCACCGTCAATATTTCCTTCCCAGAGAAGATCGCGGCTGGATATGGCGACTGCCTTGCCCGTGATCAATGTATGGAAGGTTTTGTCGTGCTGACCTTTTATTATTTTTGTGTCCACCTTGGCGAGGATCAGCCATTCGCCCATGCCTTCGAGTTGGGTGGCAAGTTTGTCATAATCAAGATCGCGTGAGGTCAGAGATTCCATTTTGCGGGTATGTTCGGGATCATCAATGACCGTAAACTCCGCAGCGGTTAATTTCTTTCTGACTTCGGTTCTGATTTTATCGAGGATGCCCGGTGCGTCGCCGGAATCAGATTTGCCCGGAATAAGAATCACAAAAATGCGCCGGTCGTCGTTTTTCCCGGTGGCGGTTCCCTGTCGTTTTAAAAAGCCGGTTACGGCGTTCTCGTTGATCACGACGTTTATCACAGCGGTCATTTCTTTGGAAAAAAGACCGCCCACACTGGTTTCCAGCACTTTGACATCGTCAATGTATTGGTCATCGCCGCCCAGGTTCAATTTTTCCGACTGCCCGGGGTACATATCCTTAATGAAGTGCGCCAGCGCCTGTTCTTTTGCTTTTTGCTTTGCCGCCTGCAAGGCCGTATACTCGTCGCCACTCGCCGGCACTTTGACTGTTTCTTTGTAAATACGCACTTCCGCGGCCATCAAAGATGATGATGTGATTAAAAAACAAACCAACATCAGAAGAACAGGAACTGAAATTCTCCGGGCGATCATATTTCGCACCTCCGTCTTTAAAGATATTTTTTCCAGGTGCTTCTGGCGCCTTCCGCGCGCACCTTCTTTAATTTCCAATTAAGCTCTTTTGCTGCACGCAGGACATCGCGATCCAACTGATCCCGCTTGCCCTTGTATTCAGCTTCAAAAGTTGTTTTGCCGCCTCCGGTCTCGATTTCTCTGGCGGACGTGACGGCCGCAAATTTTTCCAGCTTGGCGGTGAAGGCGGCGATCAAATCGGCGTCGTCGACACCATCGACAATCACCGTGTAGAGAGATCCGCGCTGATACATTTCTTCCCAGGTTTGTCGCAGTTGTTCCAGCATGGGCGCAACAACTTTATTACCGCCGTCGCGGGCTGCCTGCTCCATGGCCGTTTCTCTGTCCTGCCCGTGAGCGACGGTTTCCACAACCTTGCTTGTCACCACCTGGGCGCGCGTATTATCAATCAACTGCGCTTTGATCCGGGTCTGCACGGAGGTGTTGATTTCACCTTGTTTGATGCTTCCGCCGACATCGTAATACAATGTGTATTCGGCATGGTATTTAAGTCCAACGGCAGCCGCTTTGTTGACATCCGTTATTTCCAGGGTATGGGCGATCTGTTGAGAAAACCGCTCGGCCGACTGTTTATCCACGACGCGGAATTTCTGATCGGTGAGCGCCTCAACGATGCCGTTGTATATTTCATCGAGAAACGGTTTGCTGTCGAAAAAGGCCTTGCTGGCGGGTTTGTTGCTGAAGGCGACAAGAATCCGGGGATTTCCCATTTCAGTCTTCAAAGCTCCGATTGCCTTGAGGTCTTCCTTCAGGACAACCTCATCGACAACAGCTTTGACCGTTACGGTATACTCACCACCTTTTTTTGATGAACTCAGAACGTCGTATTTGGACACATATCCCTGGCTGTGGCTGTAAATTTTGTCTTCCATAACCTGGAAGTCTTCAACGCGGGTCGAAGATTTAATTAGCACGCCCACGCCCTGTTCAACGGCGCGCCGCAATGCGCTTTGAATGGCGTCGTCTTTGGACGTACCTTCACCTGTTGCCGTTACAACACCTGCAGTGCCGACGGGCACGATGCATAAAACGCAAGCAGTAACAAGAATGAATAAAACGCCGATCATCTTCTTCATGTTGATTATCTCCTGCGATGATTTAAAAACCATTTAAATAATTATATATGCAACCGTAATGATTGATAAGAAACCGGTTTGTTTCGATTGTGGTGCAGTATAGGAAACGTGGTTCTGTATGTCAAGAAGATATTGGCCCATGTTAATTTTATGTGACTAATAATATCGCAAAAAAACAGCCGAATGGCAACTGGACGATCGCCCGGGATATCTGGAACGAAGCGGTGAACCCCTGAGCCGGTAGAGATAAGTCTGTCCGAATTAATTCTACTTAAAAGTTGGTCTGCGGTCAAACCAGGGCTGTGCCCGTTCGAGTTGTCCGGCCAATTGAAACAATAGCGACTCCTCTCCGAAACGTCCGATAAATTGCACGCCGCAGGGCAGTCCTTCTTTGCTCCAGTGGAGCGGCACCGACATCGCCGGCTGGCCAGTCAGATTGGCCAGTTGAGTAAAAGGCATTTTAGCAAGGCCTTTGGTGGCCATCATATCGGCAATGCCGGTTGCCTTGAGCAGTTTGCCCATATTCATGGCGTTAATGATTTTCAAAAAGAACTGTTCAGCGGGTTTCTGCTGAAATTCGCCAATTCGCGGCGGAAGGGAGGCGATGGTGGGCGTCAGATAAAGATCATAGGTTTCGTGAAATTTCGCCATCTGCCGCGAGAAGGTGTTCCACTGGCGTATGGCAAGGACGAAATCACCCGCCGAAAAAGCCTTCCCCAGCAGGTTTAACGCCCAGGTGGCTTCTTCGGTGTCATGATGATTGAGCGGCCTGCCGACGACGCTTTTCAGTTCCTCGATGTCCGCCGCGACTTCGCCGAAGTACATCATGATGTAGCTTTTGCCCAAAGCTTCTCCGTCAATGCCGGGCTCGGCTTCTTCCACAATATGCCCGAGACTTTCCAAAAGCTTTGCCGTGTTGAGAACGGCTTCTACGCATTCGGGATGAACATCGGCTTTTAAGGGTGATTGAACCGTGAAAGCGATTTTCAACCGGGATGGGTCTTGCTTTGTGTCTTCCAGAAAAGGCCGCTTTGGCGGGGGGATAATGTAGGGCGAGCCGCGGTCGGCGCCATTGGTTACATCCAGCACGGCTGCCGAGTCGCGCACTGAACGAGTGAGCACGCCTTCCACCACCGCGCCCTGCCAGATTTCTCCCGATTCGGGCCCAAGCGGATTGCGGCCGCGGGTGACCTTCATACCGAACAACGCGCAGCACGACGCGGGAATACGGATCGATCCACCCCCGTCGCCGCCGGAGGCCATGGGCACAATGCCTGAAGAGACAGCTGCGCCCGATCCGCCGCTGGAACCGCCGGGCGTATGATCGAGATTCCAGGGATTGCGTGTCGGGCCGTGCAGTTCCGGCTCGGTAACACCCATCAGACCGAATTCCGGCGTGTTGGTTTTTCCCAGAACGATGAGTCCTGCGGCTCTGTGGCGCCTGGCCATTTCACTATCCTCAGTCGGCACATAATTGCGGCAGGATTTGCTGCCCTTATTCATAGGGATGCCCGCGATGGCGGAGACAAGGTCCTTACACAAAAAGGGCACTCCGGTAAATGGCCCTTGCGGAATCAGGCCGGCGGCCGCCGCGCGCGCTGCATCATCCATGCGGTAAATGACTGCGTTGATTTTCGGGTTGATGCCGTCGATGCGCGTGATCGCTTCTTCACACAAGTCCGACGCGGCGACTTCTTTCTTCCTGACCAGTTCAGCCAGTCCCAGACCATCATATTTTTCATATTCGGTGAATCTTGACATATTGCACCTCCTGCGGACATTATGGATGATAAGAATCTGACTATCAGATTTCTTCGGTCAATTTTTCGATGAGTGTTTTACGGTCGGGATGTTGCAAAATGAGTGTTTGGCGATCGCCCGACTCGTAGTCGCTGTAGTCGAATCCCGGACACATCGTCGCGCCCATCAAGGCGAATGTGCCGCCGGCGGTAAGATACGCGCCCTGCCAACAACCGCGCGGAACGAGCGCCTGGAGAATCTGTCCGTTTTGAATATCCTGTCCCAGCGTGAGAATCTCCGATGTGCCGTCGGGATAAAGTAAAAGGAGGCTTACCGGCGCTCCCAGATAAAAGTGAAATAGTTCATCGGTCGGCAACCGATGCATCCGCGAGCAGCTTGCGGGTGTCAGCATATAGTAGATTGCCGAGCCCAGAGAATGTGGTCCGTCGTAGCGCCTCGGAAGCGCCGTGGCCGGTAGAATGTCCGACGAGCGATAGGACGATCTGAAAAACCCGCCTTCTTCCTGAAGGGATTCCAGCCCGAAGAGATCAA
>CAIVDK010000433.1 GCA_903904655.1 uncultured delta proteobacterium
TACCGGCAGTGTTCAGCTTGCGGATATGCACCAGGCCCGGATTGCCGCTGATGGCAACAGGATCAGCTCAATGGGCAAGTTGGAGAATGGCTTTGAATATGAAGCCCAATTGCTAGTGCTGAATAAAAAAGGCGCCATCGCGGTGAAAGATGACCAGGCATTCACCAAAAACCAATGGGACATCGCCATGCCCGCTACCAGTCTGGCCTTCGACCAATGCGACAGCCTGACCCTGATACTCGGGGCGGGCACAAACTTCCTCCAGGACTACACCAAACAGTGGCTTGGCGTTCATCCGCATGAAGCCGTAACGAAGAGGGTGGATTCCGCCGCCAGACAGAGCGCGGAGAAGTTACTGGCGCATCATGTGAAAGATTATCAATCCCTCTTCCGCCGTTTTTCCCTCGATGTGGGAACCACTGCGCCCGAACTGCTGGCCAAAACCACGCTGGCGCGGCTGGAAGATTACGTAAAAAATACCACGACCGATCCAAATCTGGAAGCGCTGTTCTGTCAGTTTGGCCGCTATCTGCTGATCAGTTGCTCGCGACCGGGATCTTTGCCAGCCAATCTCCAGGGAGTCTGGAACGACAGCAACGAGCCTGCCTGGGCCGGCGACTACCACTCGAATATAAATCTGGAAATGAACTACTGGCCTGCTGAGCCCACCAATCTCGCGGAATGCCACCAACCGTTTATCGACTATGTCAACAGTATCCGCGAAGTCAGCGCAAAGAACACGCAGAGAAGCTACGGTAAGGTCAGGGGCTGGACTGTCCAGACAATGAACAATGCCTGCGGCGTTTCGTACTGGAAATGGAACCCGCCCGCCAGCGCCTGGTATGCGCAGCATCTGTGGGAACATTTCGCCTTTGGCCGCGATAAGGACTACCTCCGCAACAACGCCTATCCGGTACTTAAAGAAGTTTGCCAGTTCTGGGACGATCACCTGAAACGGAGGCCCGACGGCACGCTCGTCACACCCGACGGCTGGTCGCCCGAGCACGGCCCCGCGGAAGAAGGCGTGACCTACGACCAGGAGATCATATACGACCTGTTCACCAATACGATTGAAGCCGCCGATGTGTTGGGCGACGACAAGGAATTCCGCGACCACATTGCCAGCCTGCGCGACAAATTGCTCAAGCCCAAGATCGGGCGCTGGGGACAATTGCAGGAATGGGAAGCCGACAAGGACGATCCCAAGGATGACCATCGACATGTCTCCCACCTGTTCGCGTTGTATCCCGGGCGCCAGATCACCCGGGCAAACACACCCGCGCTTGCCGAAGCCGCCCGGGTTTCCTTGCTGGCCCGCGGTGATAAGAGCACCGGCTGGAGTCGCGCCTGGAAAATCAATTTCTGGGCCAGGCTGTGGGACGGCGATCACGCCTATACCATGCTGCGAAGCCTGCTGACCGTGGTCCACGGGACGAAAACCATCTACGGGGAGAGCGGCGCTGGCGTTTATCCGAACCTGTTCGACTCCCATCCGCCTTTCCAGATCGACGGCAATTTTGGTGCAACGGCCGGAATCTGCGAGATGCTGGTGCAAAGCCACACGGGAGCCATCCATCTGCTCCCCGCGCTGCCTAAGGCATGGCCTTCAGGGAAGGTATCAGGTATCTGTGCGCGTGGCGGATTTGAGGTTGATCTGAGCTGGGACGATGGCCGCCTCACCCGGGCCGTGATCCATTCCAAGGCTGCCCTCCCCTGCCGGGTTATTTATGGCGACAAGAGCTGGGCTTTTGACACCACCGCCGGCAAGTCCTATCCCATTTATTGACTATCAGCGTTTATTTATTGTTTATCAATAAATATCCATTATCTTTGCGACATAATTTTTAACTTTTACAACATGTCAAAAAGAAACAAATTCGTATTTATAGCCCTGCAGATTGTTGCCTGGGTCATCTTCGTTGGCTTGTGCATTGAAGCCGGAGCCTTAATAGTCAATTTTATTTTGAGTCTCTTCAAACCTGAAATTGTCCACAACCTATATCAAAAGTTGGACTTAAGTCAAATGTATAATCTTAACAAATGGGTATTTTTCAGTATGTATAGTTTTATTCTGTTCATCTCTATTTTGAAGGCATGCCTGTTCTATGTTGTCATCAGGCTTTTACTCAAACTTGATTTGACAAGACCATTCAACAGCTATGTTGCATATCAGATTAAAACACTAAGCTACTTTACGCTATCCATCGGACTCATCAGTTACATTGCCCGGGAAATCGCCAAAAGCATACAACATTATGGATTTGAAATCGAAGCCCTGAACCAATTTTGGGCAGATAGTCAGGCATATATCTTAATGGCAGCTGTAATCTATGTCATTGCGACAATTTTTTCAAGAGGAGTTGAAATGCAAAACGAAAACGATTTAACTGTTTAAGCCATGCCAATCATTGTAAACCTGGATGTCATGATGGCAAAGCGAAAGATGTCACTTAATGAGCTATCAGAAAAGGTTGATTTAACCTTATCTAATCTTTCCATTTTAAAAACCGGAAAAGCAAAAGCAATCCGGTTTACCACCCTCGAAGCAATTTGTAATGCTTTAGAATGTCAGCCGGGAGACATTCTTGAATACAAATAAAACAACTTCAGATATTTAAGCAAAAAGCTGTTGCCACTGATATATACCCGGTTTGTTTCCATGCAGCGAAAAAATAAATTAATCGCCGCAAATATGCGGTGATTAATTTATATATTTACCGCACAATAGTTTTTGGCAATGGCAAAATACATTTATGAGTACGAAAACTGGACAGATTTTTCGTGGGACGACAAAGCCATAAATGTCGTATTTGGCGAGGTGCGGCTGATGCAAGGTAAAATAATAGGGCAAATGAACGCTTTGGGCTTTTCTGCTAAAGAAGAAGCCACCCTTACCGCTTTAACCTTAGACGTAGTAAAATCATCAGAAATTGAAGGCGAATTGCTTAATTATGACCAGGCGCGTTCGTCCATTGCGAGGCGTTTGGGCATCAATACTACTGGACTGGTGCCTTGCAGCCGCCACATCGAAGGCGTGGTGGAAATGATGCTGGACGCCACCCAACGCTACACCCTGCCTTTAACCGAAAAACGTATTTTTGGCTGGCATGCAGCACTTTTCCCAACAGGGCACAGCGGACCTTACGCTATAGAAGTGGGACAATATCGCACCGGCGAAATGCAAGTGGTTTCGGGCGCAATGGGCAAAGAAAAAGTGCATTACCAAGCCATAAAGCCCAAATTGGTAAAAACGGAAATGGACAAATTTTTGGATTGGTTCAACACCGAAAACCGACTTGACCCTGTTTTAAAAGCAGCGATAGCTCACTTTTGGTTTATCATCATTCACCCTTTTGATGACGGAAATGGCAGAATTGGAAGAGCTCTGACAGATATGTTACTTGCCCGTTCCGAAGGCAGTGGTGAACGCTTTTACAGTATGTCGGGCCAAATACTAACCGAACGCATTCGCTATTACGAAGTATTGCAAAA
>CAIVDK010000434.1 GCA_903904655.1 uncultured delta proteobacterium
TATTTCATGCAACGGTGAGAAGAATTGTGGCTTGCTCATCCAATCATTTTTAAATAGTTAAAGAATATTAATATCATGGCTCCTCACGGTTTGTCTGGCACTGTATATGCATTTCCTTCAATCAACAGTGAGTTACATATGAAAGGAGAATATGGACATGAAAAAATTAACCATGATATTGATTACAGTTTTGATGGTTGCGGGCCTCGCGGCTTCTGCTTTAGCTGATCAAGGCTGGTCCAATGGACAGCGCTATGGCAATCGTGACGGGTATGGACGGCCGCATTATCAATACAATGATCGCGATTATCGTGACTATCGCAATCAGCGCGATCAGCGGGGGCCTTATTGGCGGCCTGTGATTATTCACAGAGTCCCTGTGCGCCCGCCTGAACCGGTTGCGCATTTTCTTCCACCGCCCCCGCCACCCCTTAGAATTTTCTTCCCGCACCTGAACCTTCTGTTTCGTTAGGAAGAAGACAGTGTTTCCGGAAAGTTTATGAAAGACGCGATCCGCCCCTTTCCGGTTGTCCGGCACTAACCGGCGCGAATGACAGCAGCACACGCAGGAGAAGGCAGTGTTCATTGAATACTGCCTTCTTTTTATTTGTGACCAATATTTCATTGACATACAAACAGGGTCTCCCTATACTCTCACGTCCGGGAAGAAGGTTTTTATCAAAAAACCCTGACAGACACTCATTGCCGGAGACCGTTTGGTAACTAAATGATGTTTGTTTTCAAGTGAGGCGTTATGGCAAGCATTCTTCTCATCACACTCATCGTGTTTTATCTTCTTTTCCCTGTTCTGGCCATTTACCTGGCCGGGAAATATTCCATCTGCAACAAACTCGGCGCGGTAGTTATCTGTTACATCGCCGGGATCATGATCGGCAACATCGGAGTCCTTCCCGCGAATCTTACTCCCGTACAGAATCCCCTGATGCTGATCGCCATCAGCCTGGCTCTGCCGCTGATGTTTTTCTCCATAGACGTAAGGCGCTGGAGTCGGCTCGCGGGGAAATCGCTTCTTTCCTTCGGGCTGCAGGTTCTGGTGATACTGATTGTGGCGATTCTGGGCTTTTTTATTTTCCGTGGATGGGTGGGAGAGGAAACCTGGAAACTTGCCGGAATGTTCGTGGGCGTGTATACCGGCGGAACGGTGAATCTGGGTGCGATCGCCACGGCGCTCCGGACCGATCAGACCCTGTATATCGCCGCGCATACATCCGACGTTCTGGTATCAACGGTCTATCTGCTTTTCCTGATGACGATCGGACAGCGTGTGCTGCTGAAGTTTTTACCCGCCTTCCAACCGGCCCAGGATGCGTCGGTGCAAAAGGACCCTGATTTCGATTCCTACACCGGCATATTCGAAAAGAAGACCTTCATTGCGCTTATGAGGGCACTGGGTCTGTCGGTGCTAATCTTTATCCTGAGCGCTTTATCCTTTGTCCTGTTCCATGAGGATACGGCTTTTGTGATTACGATCCTCGCCATTTCCACGCTGGGTATCCTTTGTTCTTTTGTGCCTGCGATCAGGAATATCCGGATGTCCTATCAGTTCGGTAATTACTTTATTCTGATATTCTGTCTCGTCGTGAGTTCCATGGCGGACTTTAACCGCTTGGTGTCCACCGCCCCGATCATGATTGCCTATGTGACCTTCACGATATTCGTCTGTCTGCTGCTGCACGTTCTCCTGGCAAAAATATTTAATATAGATGCAGACACGGTCATCATTACGTCCGTTGCGGGAATATGCTCGCCCCCTCTCGTGCCCATGGTCGCTTCCGCGCTGAAGAACAAGGAAATTGTTCTTTCCGGGGTCATCACGGGCATTATCGGTTGGGTGATTGGAACATACCTCGGCATAACCCTGGCCTACATCCTTCAAGGACTTGGCCTTTGAATATGATTCTATTGATTCACGATATTGAGGAGGGCCTTCATGAAACTGTACGAATTTCCAAAATCCTACCAGCTGTTTGAAGAAGCGCAGAAATATGTGCCCAACGGCATCTATGGCCCCCGGACCCCGGCCTTTCTCACCTTCGGGTCGTATCCCGCCTTTATCCATCGCGGCGAGGGATGCAGGATCTGGGATGTGGACGGTAATGAATATATCGATTACATGTGCTCTTTCGGGACCAACCTTCTGGGACTCAAGCATCCAAAGGTGGATGCGGCGGCGAAAAAACAGGGGGAGAACGCGGACTGTTTTACCCTGCCCTCCGACCAGTGGCTACCGCTGGCCAAAAAAATTATTGGAACCATCGATGACATCGACTGGTGCGTGTTCGGCAAAAACGGTTCCGACGTGACATCCTACGCGATCACGCTGGCCCGGATATTCACCGGGAAAATGGATATCCTGGTGGCGCAGGGGTCTTATCACGGTTCCCATTTCTGGTGCCAGCCTCACGGGCAGGGTGTGCCGGAAGAATGGAAAACCCATGTGCATTATTTTGAATACAACGATGTCAATGATCTCAAGCGCGTTTTGTCGGAACACAACGGCACCGTCGCGGGGATCATTCTCACCCCGCATCGCCACGATGCCATGAGGGACCAAGAGCTTCCGACCAAAGCATTCGTTGATGCGGTGAACGCAATGGCTGAAAAGGACGGGTTCATGATCATTGTCGATGACGTCCGCTGCGGCTTTCGGCTGGATCTCGCGGGGAGTTCGAAGCATTATGGCTTTAATGCCGATATCCAGTGTTTCGGCAAGGCCATGGCGAACGGTTATGCCATCTCCGTGGCCGCCGCGCGGGAAGCGCTGAAGGACGCGGCGAAACAAATATTCTTTACAGGCACCCATTACTTTTCGGGCGTGCCTTTTGCCGCCGCCCTGGCATGCATCGATGAAATCAAGGCCAGCGGCGCCATCGAGCATATCAGAAAAATGGGGACACTTCTTATGGATGGCCTCACGGACGCCGCGAGCGCTGAGGGCATCCAGGTCAGCATCACCGGCCCTCCGGCGATGCCCTACATGACTTTCGCCAACGATCCGCTTTTTGAAACGAACCGGTTTTTCTGCGGTCAGGCGGCGCGCCGGGGCATCTTTTTCCACCCCCATCACAACTGGTTTGTTTGCGCGGCGATGAAGGAATCCGATATCCGTCAGACCATCGATGTTGCCTCTGTTTGTTTCAAACTCACAAAGAAGCAAATCGGAGGCTGATATGAAATGGTACCATCTGGGGATCAAGGCGAAGGACAGTGAAGCATCGATCCGGTTTTATCGGGACATATTGGGACTTGATATCATTGATACGGTTGAGATCTGGGGGAAGAAATTTACCTTCGTGGGCAATGACACGATTCAGATCGAGATTGAGCAGGCCAATCCCGGCGATGCCCAGGCAGATCCATCCTCCATGACAGGACTGAACCACTTCAGCGTGGTGGTAGACGATATACACGGATTAGTGAAAGAAGCACGCGTGAAGAACGCCGGTGTACTTATGGACCCGTTTAATCCCCGGCCTGACCGGCTTACCACCTTTATCAAGGACCCGGATGGTGTGCTGATCCAGGTGATCCAATACGTGAAGTGATATGCATTCCCGGTCGTTCCCGCTTTTCGAGTGGTAACGACCGGGAATGCATTAATCAACCACCTCGCGAGCTCGCTGTCGAGGCATGAAATGAACGACACTATATCACGAGCAAGCTCGCGGAGAATTAACGCTCGTCCCGCTACAGCGGGATTCAATATGATCACGTCAGGAATAAAAACATTAAGCAGGGGAATGTATTATGCAAAATGATGGTGTTCTTCTTGAACTAAAAGATCGTGTGGCCATAGTTACTTTTAACCGACCGCAACGCAACAACGCGTTTGATGAGCACATGTGGGTGCAACTGGAGCAGGTTATTGCGCAGTTGCGGTCGCACACCCCGCGTGCCGTGGTGATCACCGGGGCAGGGAAGAATTTCTGCGCGGGGTTTGATGTCAACCCTGACAACCCCCAGGTCAGCGGCCTGATTGGCGCTGTGGAAAGACGGGAGCGAGCGCCGGTTGAGGCGTTGATCCGGCGCCTTCAGGAA
>CAIVDK010000435.1 GCA_903904655.1 uncultured delta proteobacterium
AACCGAAACTTTTACAAAGCTTTTAAAGTAACCTCTGTTGAGACGATTGGAAGTTTTATCTATGACCTGGGCAATAAACAGTGGGACATTCCCAAACTTCGGGAGCTGCTTGAAGAAGTCCTTCCTGAAAAACAAGCGTTTAACGACTTCGAGGTTAAACATAATTTCGAAGACATCGGTCAAAAAATCATGCTGCTTAATGCCCGCCAGATACATCAAGAATATATCGACGCAAAGATTATCCTCCTGGCCATCGAAGACATCACCGAGCGCAAGTTGGTCGAGGAAAAATTGCGAATTGCCGCCATAGTGGAGTCTTCTAAAGATGCGATTATTGGTAAGAGTTTGGATGGCATTATTACTAGCTGGAATAAAGGTGCGGAAGAAATCTATGGCTACACCAAAAGCGAGATTATTGGCAAGTCAGTATCAGTCCTTATTCCGCCTGAACTTCCAGACGAGATGGCCGAGATTCTTGAAAAGATAAAGTCGGGAGAAGGGATTAAAAATTATGAAACGGTGCGGCAAAGAAAAGATGGACAAGATATTTATGTGTCCATGACCGTTTCAGCCATTCACGATGCTGAAGGCAGGATTTTAGGCGCATCCATAGTAGCCCGCGACATTACCGAGCGCAATCGGCTGGAACACTTATTAGAAGAATCCGAAATGCAGTATAGGCTTCTTTTTGAAACTGCAAACGATGGAATTGTGCTTTTAGAAAAAAACGAGGGGAAAATAGTCCATGTTAATCCGTCTGTCGAGAAAATGTTGGGCTATTCCGCAAAGGAGAGCATCGGAAATAAACTTCAGAACGTCGGTCTTATAATCGACAATGGTGATTTCCAAATAACAATGAAAAATTTGAACGAGAAAGGCATTCTTCGTTACTATGATGTTCCGGTAAAAACCAAGTCTGGGCATCATATTTATGCGGATACATATATCGTTGACAAGGCAAAATTTGCACAATGCAATATTCGTGACATCACCGAGCGCAGGAAGGCGGAAGAAAAGATACATAACATCACCGAACGCCTTCATCTGGCCACAGTTTCCGCAAAGGCGGGGGTTTGGGACTGGAACCTTCAGACAAACGAAATGATATGGGATGGCCGAATGATTGAATTGTACGGACTCACACGTGAGAATTTCCATGGAGGGATTAAAGCCTGGGAGCAGGGACTGCACCCTGATGATTCTTCTAGGGCAATTGAGGAATGCCAGGCAGCCTTGCGTGGGGAACAGGATTTTGACACGGACTTCCGTGTCCTGCACCCTGACGGAGTAGTAGTCAACATTAAAGCAAACGGCCTTGTGCTTCGAGATGAGGAGGGGAAACCGCTCCGTATGATTGGTTTAAATATTGACATCACCGAGCGCAAGCGGCAGGAGAAACAACTGCAAGATACCCTCGAAAGCATCAGGAAGGCAGTGAACACGACCATTCAGGTCATGATATCGACTATAGAGGCGAGAGATCCCTATACGTCCGGTCACCAGAGCCGGTCTGCAGATCTTGCCCGTGCCATTGCTACTGAAATGGGATTACCACAGGAACAAA
>CAIVDK010000436.1 GCA_903904655.1 uncultured delta proteobacterium
CAAACCATGAGCAATCGTGGGACGGAAAGCCACGGGTCCCCAGAGGACAGCCGAGTTGCCAGATGACTGGATGATTTAGCCCGTGGCCATGTGCTGCGGGTTTTTTATTTGAAGCAATGGTATGAACACATGAACAGGAGGAATGGAAAAATGACTGAAAGCAAAAAAGTGTGGGTAGAACCGGAATTGATTGTCCTGGTGCGGAGTAATCCGGAGGAGGTTGTTCTGGGAGCATGTAAGTTTGCAACTGGAAGCGGCACCCCAGATGGCAATGACGGGAATTGCATTAGCGATGGATGTGTAACTTGTAGCGACTTAGCGCCATCCTGAACCCTACCCCTTGATTCCTTGGCGTTTGGCTCGCCTGCGGTGAGCGGAGACGAACCATGGGAACCGGGAAGGTTCAGGGATTAGGAGGTTCAGCGGTTCAACGGTTCAATGGTTGGGTGATTCGTTATAAAAATCTGTAACCGCTGAACGGTGAACCGTTGAACCTATAGGACTTATAAAGTGGTGAGCGGAGCCGAACCACCTGTGGTGAGCGTAGTCGAACCACCTGTGGTGAGCGTAGTCGAACCATGGGAGCCGTGAAGGATGCTTCGACAGGCTCATCAGCACAGATCAGTCATCCTCGCTATCCATAGCAAGTTTTAAATCAGTGGATTTACCAATCATCTGCGATGCGAATTCCTTCGCATCCGCCAAGTCTGCCGCGTCAGGGTGTCCATCGGCACTTTGCGCCTCCTCTGCCCACGCCCGATGCTCCGGTCTTTTGGAAAGCGCCTCGAGTATCTGCGGACTAACTTTACCACGGCAGCCGAAATCGCCCAATACTTTTGCCTTAGACGCTAAGCCGACAGCTTGTTCTATAGCTTGCTTGGGCAATTGTCCACCACGCAGGGAACCATGGGTGCAAAAGAAAGCGATATTTTGTCCTTCCGGAATATCTTTTATGAAAGAATGAACCTTGACCGGTACACTGTGGGCATGAACGGGAAACCCACAAAAAATAATGTCATACCCTTTGGCATTCTGACCCGCCTGCACGGGCGTTATCTCTTTTTCGATGGTAATCGCATCATATATGGAGCGTGCAACTTCTTCCGTATTGCCTGTTTGTGAGAAATAAGTAACTAATGCCTTCATCTTATCCTCCATAGTTCAGCTTTTTAAGCGGCCTTTTATACCTCTCCTCTTGCATAATTGATGAAAGTCAACTAGCAACCATTTCAGGAAGGCGCCATCATCCTGCCCTGTTGATAATCGCTTTCAATAAATAATGAGCGGATCTTCATATTTAAGTAATCGCAAATCCGGTAAAACATCAATCGAATGTCAGTAGCTAGGCCATATCAAAGCCTTTGTTGCATCAGCTCGAAGATTGCACCACCCGGTCCACCTGCGTCCACGTAGGCAAATTGCCCCGGAGCATGGATAAGTAGGTTTGCGCCCTCTTTTACGATTTTTGCCACCTCCGCATCGACATCATCGACAAAAAACCCAAGATGATGGATGCCTTCTCCCCACTTGTCGATAAACTTGGATTGAAATATTTTTCCCTCTGTGCACTGGACAAGTTCGATCTCCATAGGGCCTAGGTAGGCAAAGGCCATCCGTATTTTCCATGGACGACCCTTTATATCGGTTCCGCCATTCTCCCTGAATGTCCAGGGGCCGATGCCAAACAACCTTGTCCATGACTCAACAACTTTGTCTATGTCCGTAACGGCGTAACTGATGTGATCTACTGATTCAATCTTCATGTTTTTTACCCTCCCCACTTAATTTTATTTATTTATTCCCCTTTGCAGATTCTCAATGATCATCGCGACGCTCTGGCCGCCGCCACAAAAAGAGAGCGATCTCCCGGGCCAACGACTTTGCGGGACCTAATATACCTGCAATTGTGCTTTTCCCCTTATTTCTGCATATTGAACCAGCGCATGCATAGCTCGGGCGGCTTCTTCCGGGGTGTCACAGACAGGGATGCCTGCACCCTTGAGGATCTCTTCGACCATGTCGTAGGCAAACCGGCGAAAGCGAGTAGTGACAATAGGCTTTCCATATTTTATGGGTAAAGAGGAAAAATAATCTGCACCTTCAATAGCCGTCTTGGTGATGGCGAGAAGGGGCTGCGGCATGCCGACATAACCGAGCATAGTGCCCCACGCCGCAGGATTTATGGGAACGTTTGAGATGACGCCATCAATATAATCACGGCTTAACAACTTCTCCACCACAGCCGCTTCTTCCATGCCTGTGCGAAAACTTCCTGCAAAATCTACGGGATTTCTCGGTCTTGGCGCGTGTGGAGGCAGTCCTTCCATAAGACTTCTGATCGTGTCGCTGTCCAGTTCCGGTACTTCAAGCCCTAGAGATGCACAGGCGTCAGCTGTGACGACGCCCTGGCCGCCACTACCCAAGATGGCGACCCGCTTTCCCCGTGGAAGAGGCTGGTTGGCAAGGACCTCGGCCACATCGAAGGCATGGAGGGTTTCCTGGACCCGGATCATTCCCACTTGTCTGCAGACTGCTTCAAAAATCTCGTCGGAACCAGACATAGAAGCCGTA
>CAIVDK010000437.1 GCA_903904655.1 uncultured delta proteobacterium
CACCACGCCGAATTTCTGCGCGACGCTCTGGAGATAGCGGTGATCATCCGCGTTTTCAAAACCGATCTGAATCGTGTTATGATCGATGTAACTGACGGACAATTCCGTTTTAACTTTCGGCGCGTTCATGGCTTCAAATTGCAAATAGGCCATGGTGCCTGTGGCATCCTGGGTGAGGGTTTGATCGATACGAATGCCGATTTCAGCACCAGACACAAGATTTCCAAAAACCAGGTGCCCGGCGAGAATCTTTTCAATAATGTTTTTTCCCATCTACTTTTCCTTAGCACACGAACAAACCGGTAAGACTGATTTCATACAATAAAGCGACGGGATAATCAACCGTCAAAAAGGATATGTTTGGGGGGATGGCAAAAGATCAGGTGCCGCCATTTTCATCCAGACCTTTTACACGGACGGCTCGCTGGAATCTCTTCTGAAAATAAGGTTGATCCAAATTGTCAATGCGGACGGACTTGCCTTTATAGGAAGCATGAACAAACTCGTTGTTGCCAATATAAATACCGACGTGACCAATCGGTTTTCTTGTTCGGAAAAAAATCAGATCGCCTTCAACCAGTTCATTCCGGTCAATTCGGACACCGACAGTGGATTGCTCACGGGCGGTGCGCGGCAGAGAAATATCGAAAAATTCGTACATTTTACGGACAAAGGCGGAACAATCAATCCCTTTAACGGTTGCGCCGCCTAATCGATAAGGAGCGCCCAGAAAACCGGTTGCGACTTTAATAAATAATTTTCTTTCATCCGTACTGCCCCACTTGCCTAAAAGCTCTTCACTTGATTTTGCTTCAAAGGCGATGTCATTTGAAGCGTCGGATGAAGTGATTTCTTCCTCATCCTCATTTAAAAAATCCTCATTTTCATCGGTAGCAGATGAAGAGTGTGCGGAGTAGCTGGCGTAACTGGGCGTTGATAAAATAAGTTTGCGGCCAGCGCGCAGGTTTTTCGATTGGACATTATTCAACGCGGCAATTTGTTTTGCGGGAATTCCTGTTTTTTTAGAAATAGTGGTAAGTGTATCGCCTTTTTTTACCGTGTAAAAGGATGCGGGTCGAGCTTTTGATTTTACGAAAACAGGAGAAGCGGAACCCTTTTGATTGACGGACAAAATCTGACCGGGTTTGACGTTGTTACCGGTAAGGTGGTTGGTCTTTTTGATTTCAGCCACGCTGACGCCGAGTTGCTTGGAAATGATGTAAAGGCTGTCACCATTTTTAACTTTGTATTGGTTGGCATAAGCGCCGGTATTAAAACAGAACAACAAAAAAAGAACAAATAACCCTGAAAATACTGAAGTCCGCCGTTTCATCATGAAGTACCTCCTTTAGTTTTGCGGGGGGTCCCATTTTGTTAACGGTGCACAGATTGCAGCCCAATGCCGCCAAGTGTAAATGTATCAAGGATAATTTACTGCACACAGAAAACGAAGATTAATCTCAAAAACCGTTCCACCAACTTCGTGTGGATTGACTTACTAAAAAACACATTGTCTGTCAAATTTATTTTGCATTCTTTTTTAATGAGGTATAGGAAGCGACAGTTGAAAAAGGAGAAATAACGATGATGCGTCACGGGGGGAAAATTATTTTATTGAGTGTTCTTGCCGTGTTCGCTTTCTTTGTGATCGATATCGGCCGTTATTTTTTCTATCCGAATGTGGCTGATCTCAAGAAGAATCGTCCCGGCAAAACCGCTTTTATGGAGTATCGGGAAGATACTTGGAGGGCAAAAGGCATCAAGAAAAAAATTTCGACATCCTGGGCGCCTCTTTCGCAGGTATCGCCATATGTTATGAAGGCCGTGATCATTGCCGAGGATGACAAGTTCTGGTCCCACGAAGGTTTTGATTTTGAAGCGATGCAAAAGGCGCTGGAAAAAGATATTAAGAACAAGAAATTTAAAGCGGGGGGCAGTACGATATCGCAGCAATTGGCAAAAAATTTGTATCTGACGCCGGCCAAGAATCCAATTCGAAAAATCAAGGAAGCCATCCTGACCTGGCGTATCGAGCGACAACTGAGCAAAAGAAGAATTATCGAACTGTATTTGAATGTTGCCGAATGGGGAGACGGTTTATTCGGTATTGAAACTGCCGCCAGTAAATATTATGGCAAGCGAGCACAGGATTTGAGCGCACGGGAGGCAGCAACGCTTGCTGTGGCGCTGCCCAATCCGCGACGCTTTCGGCCCGACGGACATTCGCAATATGCGACAAACAGCGCGGAAAGAATTTATCAGATCATGGTGCGCCGCGGCATTGTGATTGAAGAGTATGACGACGTCATTGAAGAAAAAGACCAAGAAGGCGAAAAGAATGATCCCCGCGAAAATCCCCTGAATGATTTGTCCGGGGGTAATACGATGTTCAAAGACTTGCCAAAATGAAATTGGCCCTAATTCGTCGCACGAAGGGCGGCTTAAGGTATAATTTTTGTTTTATTCATCATGCCGGAATAAATCCTTCTGCAATTAAGTTCTTTATCCCTTTAGAACAAGGGGTTGCAACCCCTTGTTCCAGGAACCAGGTTTTGATCGATCAGTTTCTTCCGAAAAAGCAACGGGTGGCCATCATTTAAAGAATCTTTTTTCCGGCGTCGGTGCCGCCCTTAACGATATAAACGCCGGTGATTTTTCCCACGATGGCCGACTTCGGGTGAAGCGTTGCCCGGATGCTGTGGACCCATTCAACGTCCTCGCGGAAGATTTCGCCGTCCGTGTGGATCGTAATGTCGGCCTTGATCTGGAAACCGCCTTTTTCTCCCCACCAGGACAGTGCGATTTTGGGATTTTCCTGCAAATTCTTCAAAGTTTTGTTGAAGTATTGGTCGGAGATGAGCAGCGTTTCGTCATCCAGAAACTTGAATGCGCCGATAGGCACCACGTTGGGTGTGCCGTCTTTTGCCGCTGTCGAAAGATACGCGACCTTTGTACCCTTCAGACTTTCTTTAATTTCTTCTGTAACCTTAACCATGAAATATTCCTCCTGTGAGTGTAACTTATTAACTGCCGCTTCTTAATAAGGACATAAAAATTAGCAGTGCCCGGATAGTCTTTTATACAATCGGCAGCTCCATCTTCTTTTATTTTTTGGGCCCGTTCGTCCAGCACATGAAGCGAAGCCTCCAAATTTTGATCAGGCAGCATGACTTATTCCTCCATTTGCACTCTGAAACGGCGTGTTTTATCGCCCGTCACCAGTAATTGGATGAAACCTTTCGGCTTGAATTTCGGGTTCAGGCTTTTGAAGCGAACCCCTTATCCAGTGCAGCCCGGCAGACCGTTACATCCTCCTCGGGAGTTCCTCCGCTTACCCCGACTCCTCCGACGACCTGATCACCATCCATAATCGGCAGCCCGCCGGGGATAGTTGTTAAACGGTCATTCCAGTTTTGTGTATTAAATCCAAAGCCCGGGCTCGAAGGGTCACCAAACCGACCGACATCCGAGCTCGGCATTCTAAAAGTGGCCGCAGTCCATGCCTTATCGCGGGCAATGTCAACCGTTGGGATCAAGGCTTGGTCCATTCGGTGGAGAGCGACCAAAAACCCTCTGGCATCAACAACGGCAACACTACATAACCTGTTCATTTCCTGGGCTTGCTGTATTGCAGCCTTAATAACTTTCTTGGCAATATCTATATTCATAACCATAGCACTGGTCCCCTCGTCATTTCGTGTTAGCTCAGTTAATCATGCTCCTCATAAATTGCGGCATACCCAGCTTGAACAGCAGTAGTATCGCTTATTTCACCTACACCGTCAGGAATACCACTGCAGCCAATACCGCCAATCACCTTCATCTCCCCATCCCTGATTGGATTTCCACCGGGAATGAACATAAGACGAAGTTTCGCTTGTGTCAGTAGCCCGAGCCCGCCGCTACCGATTGTTTTGCCTGTCAGGCGAGGGTCTAATAATCTAGCCAGCATCAATGTGGGCGCGCCTGAATAAACCGCTGAAAAGGCCTTATTGATTGAAATATCAGTGGTCATTGGCCCGGCGCCATCCATTCGATGGACGGCAATCACCGCACCCGCTTCATCAACTACCGCAATGCTGCTCGGGTAGCCGGCGAGCACAGCCCACCGTTCAGCAGCCTCGAGCATCTTTTCAGCCATTTCCAAAGTTATTTTTTCCATTAAAAAACCACCCCTTCATTTTTTGTCCAGGAAGACAGATTACTGCTTGCCACCACATCAGCGCCGGTATCCAGCAAATTGGGGACAATAACATCACCCATTTTGACAGGAGCTTTTACCCTTGTCCGGGCTAAAATCGTCATACTTTGCACAAGTATCGTCTTCAATATTGGTTTGTTGGTTCTTACTGCCAGTAAGGGTTGGGAACTGCTTTGAGTAAGTACCGTGGCAGTAAGCGTACGAACCGGATTTCTGTACTCTTCCAGAACGTACTTTTCCCCTTCCTTGCATTTATTGTTGGCAAATCCGACTACGTCTCCTTTGTTATTTATGGTTAACGTTACCTCACAACCGAGGGGGCAACCGATGCAGATGAACATATTCTCTAGCGCCATCTTATTTTCCTCCTCTTTTCTCACAGTCTACGATGATTTCTTTTGTTCCATCCTTCAGTTTCTTCAATGTCTCTGCAGGAAGCTCAATCTTCAACATCTCGCTGGGCTTTACCGCTCTTATCCCTTTTGTCATGATGTCGCCTACTTTAATTCTAACCATTTCTTCCGGTTCGGTAACCCTCATATAAAGGGTTACATCTCTTTGACCGCTGATCGTCTGGGGGACAATGTATCGGATGTTTGTTCCTGCCTTTATGCTAATCTCACCTTGCTTTTGCGGTTTCTCTTCCAGGGCAAACTTGGCGGCACTCTCTCCGGCCAGTTCACTTTCCCAGGAAACGTTATCAACGAGATCATGGACATGAAGCACGTTCCCGCCCGCAAACACTCCGGAAACCGTCGTTTGCCTCATTTCATCAACAAGAGCCCCTCCGGTAACCGGGTCTAATCTTATCCCGGCCATTACCGACAGTTCATTTTCCGGGATGAGACCAACCGATAACAGGAGAGTATCACATGCTATCGTTCTCTCCGTACCCGCAATCGGGTTCCTCCTGCCATCCACCTTGGCTATGGTCACTGCCCTCACCCGTTCCTCCCCATGAATCCTGGTAACCGTATGCTCAAGGAATAAAGGTATTTCAAAATCATGCAGACACTGCACCTCATTTCTAATTAAACCGCCTATGTAAGGGAGTATCTCCACCACCGCCTCCACGTGAGCCCCCTCCAGCGTCAGACGGCGAGCCATTATCATTCCTATGTCACCCGAGCCCAGAATAACTATCTTTTTCCCTGGGACAAAGCCTTCAACATTGACATATCTCTGGGCCGTTCCGGCCGTGAGCACGCCGGCCGGCCTCGTGCCCGGTATATTTAGCGCCCCCCGGCTCCGTTCCCGACAGCCCATAGCCAGAACTATGGACTTGGGCTTGAAGGTAATGTAGCCCTCCCGGATATTGACTGCACCAATCTGCCTGTCCTCGGTAAGTCTGACTACCATTGTTTCCAGCAGCGGCTTCACCCCGGTATCCATAACCTTCTCAATGAAACGATGCCCATATTCCGGGCCGGTGAGGTCCTGATTAAAATAGAGTAAGCCAAAGCCATTATGCACACACTGATGTAGGAGTCCGCCTAACTCTTCCGCTCGCTCCATAATAACTACATTCTCAGCCCCCGCTTCTTTGGCCTTGATCGCAGCGGCCATTCCGGCTGGTCCGGCGCCGATTACGGCTACATCTACGTCTTGCAGCTTCATTGTTGTGCCTCCAGTAATTCCTTGCTTTTGTATATCAGATTCCGGGATTCGCCGCCTTTTTTCGTCACTTCTGTTTCAGGAACGCCCAGTTCACGCGCCAGAATTTTGGTTACTCTGGGGCCGCAGAAACCGCCCTGGCAACGCCCCATGCCCGGTCTACATCTGAACTTAACCCCATCGAGAGTTCTGGCCCCCCGCTTAACAGCCTCGACTATCTCGCCCTCAGTTACTGTCTCGCAACGACAAACGACATGTCCATATCTCGGGTCCTGAGCAATAAGCTTCTTTTTTTCTTCGTCGGAAAGCTCGCTAAAATCGGGCATTGCTTCCCGGTAGGGATTGAATTCGGGATTTTCCTCTAACCGAAGCCCATTCTTGGTCAGTATTTCGACCATCTCTTTGGCTACCGCCGGGGCGGCACAAATTCCGGGAAAACCAATACTGGCATTGATAAATCGAGGCACCCACCTTGACACACCGACCGTACACTCGTGCCAGCCTATCTCGAAGTTCCTAAATACAATAAAGCCAACAAAGGAATTAATGATGTCTTTGGCTGAGACGTCAGGCACCAATTCCTGAGCATGTTTCATTGCAGCATCAGCCAGTTTTTGGTCGGTGGAGTGGTCATGCGCCTTACCCAATCGTTGTGTTCCGGGGGATATCCCAAAGAACAAATTACCATGGATAGTAGGGGACACCATACCGTTTTCCGTCGTAAAGACCATGTGGTTAATCAACCCGCCTATCTTCTTATCCAGAACAGCTTGATAGCTTTTGACCGGATACAGTGCAAAGTCATCGGCATTGGCCATCTGAGCCAACTTTCCTATATATTCCCCAGCCGCATTGATAATGTATCGGCATCTGATGGATCCATTATTTGTCTGGACATCGAAGGTATCTATCCCTGCTGATATACCCAGCACTTCGGTCTCCAGCAATATATTGACTCCATTTTGTCTGGCATTCTCAGCCAGGGCAATGGTCAGTCTGACCGGGTCATTTACAGCAATGTTGGGATCGTATAAAGCACCGATAAATTGCTTATTAAGATTGGGTTCCCAGCTGCGAAGGGTCTCCCGGTCAATCAATTGAATCGGTTCTACCTCGGGAGGGATGTATTTGCCCCTGTATTCGTTAAATCTTCGTATCATCTTTTCAGGACGGCGCATGCCTGCCTGATTTTTTATCAGCTCCAGCGACCCGATCCTCTTCAATGGTATATTAAGCTCCTGGCACAGGGGCGCCATTAAAGGCATGCCTGCCCAAACCAACCGACTATTGTGATATTCTGACCTGAACTCAAGAGTGTTAGACCCTTGACACATCATAGTGGAACTGCATTTTGTAATACCCTGGCCAAAATCGACCCCTTTTTCGACCAGGGTCGCATCAACTTTGTACCTGGAGAGTTCTCTGGCTATGGCAGTGCCAGCAATTCCGCCACCGACGATTAATACCTCGGTTTCTATCTGGCTCATAATGATGTCTCCTTTTCAGTTCGATTGATAAACCCGTGCCCTTTTTGATCAGTCTGCATAATTTATTTCTCCATTTCCACTCGGAAGCGGCAGGTTTTATCGCCCTTCACCAGTAATTGGCTGAAACCTTTCGGCTTGAATTTCGGGTTCAGGCTTTCCATCATCCCGCACATGGAAGCGCCCAGCAGAATCTCACAAAGCTCCGGCTGTTTGGACCAGGCGCCGGCGATGGGGCACGTGTAAACTTCTTTTTCAAACGCTTCGGGTGTTGTTTCAATATAGCCATGCCAGAAATTGGCGAAGGTGTCATCCATGCAGTCCTGCAATTTGGGGAGGCCGCTACAATCGGCCATGTCCTCCGGTTGGGAACCGGAGCGTTTCATCCACATTTGGGCGCTTTTTTGCCCCATGTCATGAAATTTATCCTTCATTTTTTTGACGTACTCTTCGCCTCCCACCTCTTTGCCGGTTTCGTAGGCCATGACAACATACAGGGCCAGGACCTGCATCCAGCTTTTATAGCGTTTGCACATTTCTTCTTCGCTGACGGGGTAATTTTCATACGCGGGTTTTTCTTTCATCACTATACCTCCAATGTTTTTTGAGTATTATGGATCATAACCATCAATTATCAGCCGGTTGCATCAGATTTGATCTCGTCGCGTCTTTTATAGTACGCCTTCACAGCCGCCATGGAGCGCGCGGCGCGCTCCGGGTCCTGATAAACGGGAATGCCGCGGTTCAGAAGGGTTCTTGCCATTTTTTCCTGAAGACTCCGGTACGTAAACCCGACAATCGGTTTATCGGGATGCAGTCTGGTCAGGCTGAAGAATTTATCGGCATAATCGCTGATCAACTTATCCGATTCCGCGGGAATCAAATCCTCCTCAATGCCCATTTCAAGGAGAATACGCTCGATGAAGAGACTTGGAGATACAAAATAAGCAAGAAGCATATCAACCTGATCATCCTGAAGCAGGATATCCGGGATATTAAAGTAATCCTCCGAATGATTTTTACTGAAGGTCATATCGACCGGATTGGCCGTGCTGGCTGTCTTGGGGATCAAGGGTTTTAGTCTTTCCGCGGTTTCCTGTGATAGACGCGGCAGCGTGAGCCCCGAACGTCCGCAGGCGTCCGCCGCCGTGGCGCCGGGACCGCCGGAATGGGTTTGAATGACCACCCCGTTTCCTTTGGGAGGCGGCAGCGTTCCCAGGGCCAGGGCGTAATCAAAAAGCTCGGTGAGCGTCTGGGCGCGGATAATGCCGCATTGCTTAAAAATTCCGTCATAGATTTCGTTCGGCCCCGACAGGGAGCCGGTGTGAGAGAGTCCTGCCTTTTTTCCCGCTTCCGATCCGCCCACATAAAGAGCGACAATCGGTTTATGAAGCGCGATGGCCTTTGCCGCTTCGACAAACTTGTCCCCGCGGTTGATCCCTTCGATATAAAGTGTGATGACCTTTGTGTTGGGGCAGGCGCCCAGATATTCCAGGCAATCCACGATATCAATACTGGCTTCATTGCCGACGCTCAGTGCCGCGCTGAAACCCATTCCGTGGCGGTGAAGATAATTGAACATCTGGGTAATAAAGCTGCCGCTTTGCGAGGCCAAACCGACAAAACCGGCCGGGCCCTCGGCTTTAATGGGAGTAGGATTCAGCTTAATGTGGGGATTGGCTACGCCCAGGCAGTTGGGACCGAGAAAACGGATGCCATGGCGCCGGGCGATTGATTCCAATTCTTTTTGTAGTTTTGCGCCTTCCGGGCCGGCTTCCCTGAAACCTCCCGAGACAACAATAGCATGCCGGATACCTTTTTTCCCGCAATCATCCAGCGTCCGGCAGACGATTTCCGTGGGCAGCACGATGATGGCCAGATCGGGAATTTCCGGCACATCCAAAATGCTGGCGTAGGCGGTAAGTCCGCGAACTTCTTTTTCGCTGGGATGAATCGGAAATATCTTTCCTTCATAGCCCAGGGCCTGCACCGACGAAAGCATGATCGATCCCATGCGCATAAACGTATTGGAGGCGCCGAAGAAGGCGATGCTTGTCGGGTTAACAATTGAATAGAGAGGACTTTCGTGAATAGAGCGAATCATTTTTATACCTGCCTTAAAAGTTTAATGTTTATCGCGGATAAGGACTTTTTTTTTGAGGTCTATCCGAAACGTTACTTGCATGCCAGATGAGAAATCAGTGCGGCATCCCTGCCTTTTACACAACAGGCAGTTCCACTTTCTTTTCCTTTTTCGCCTGTTCTTCCAGAATGATGTTAAGCGCCATGCGCGCGGCCTTGCCCACCAGCGTGGAGCAGCCTTCAGGCACGCCTGCGGCCATCGCCGCTTTCATGTCTTCCATGTCATAGAGATTGAAAAAACGGCCGAATTGTTTGACCTGAATATCATGGCAGCGGCAGGTGGAAAATTCTGAAATAAACTGCTCGTGAAATTTCTTTGCCAGGAGCAGGGCTTTGAGCTGTCTTCCCACTTTCCCGAGATCTTCCTTCTTCCGGCCGAAAAAATAACTGATGGCCATCGTTCCGCCGGAAAGCGCGCCGCAGTGACCGTCGCCTGTCAGGCCCACGCCGTCGGCAAATCCCGTGGCGGCCCGGACAACGTTTTCATCGTCCACACCCAGCACTTCAAAAATGGCGGCAAGAGAGCATTGCGAGCAATTACCACCCGCCAGTTCATAGGCTTTCGCCCGCTTGTAGACTTCTTCCAGCATTTCTTCTTTGTTCATTTCAGTTCCTTCCGTTATTTCATTGACTCACAAAAAGAAATTCCGATCTCCAATGCAACCTTCCTTCCCCTCCCCTTGCGGGACGCGTGACCTTTAGGTTAGGGGACTGAGGGGAGGGGGATTCGCTTTCACCCTTTTATTCAATGTTGCAAGGACATCCATCACTAGTGCCTCCTCACGAAAATTTTATTCGGAATGAATCTACAACGGTTGTTGTTTTTTCGTTACTGTCAGGAGTCCAAAGTTACTTTGTTCTACGGGTCAAGCAGGGATGAAGGATTATATCCGAAAGTCTCTTTAAATGACGAAGAAAAATGAGATAGATTTTCAAAACCAACCTCCATGTAAACATCTGAAGGTGATTGGTGTTTTTCTTTGATGAGATAGTGGGCATGCGCCAGGCGTTTTTTCTTGAGCCAGCGGCTGGGAGCTGAATCAAATATATCTTCGAAATCTCTCTTGAAGGTGGAAAGGCTCCTGCCGGTCATTTTGGAAAAGGTTTCGAGCGGCACATTAAACATGAAATTTTTACACATGAATTCTTCAAGATCGATCTTTCCGGGATCGGTAAAATTAAACAGGCAATTCTGTAAAGACGGATCAACCTGCAGCAAAATCAAAATGGCCTCCCTGGTCTTGATCTCCATGAGCTCCTGGCTGAAGGCCATGCCGGAATCGAAGTAGGGATAAATGGATGCGAAAAGGCCTTGTATCAATGGCGTCGAGGCCACTTTTTTAATTCTGATATTGGCGCAGGAATTTTGATCGATACCATGATCAAGAAGATGCTTCGCATAATATTCCCGGGCAAAATGTTTCATAATGAAGATACTCAGCGCCTTGAAAGGCTCACCGTTATCCGGCGGGGTTTTGATAAATTTTGCCAGAGAGTTTCTTTTGACGAAGACGGTGTCTCCCGCCTGGAAAGTGCTGTGTGAATCGGCCTCTACAATATCAATTTGACCGGCGAGGATATGGATCAGTGCATGATTGGGAACAAACTGTTCCTTCTCGATGGCCTTATTCGTTCTCACGGAGCAAAATATATTATTATGGTTATAACTTACGGTCTGAATGTTCATGCTTACCTGTATCCTGCGCGGTTTCAAAGGTGACTTTCATCAAAGCCTGCTTCCTGACGGGTGAGTATAGGGAGGAGACGTTTGTGAGTCAAGAGATTATATTTTCCGTATTGATACCATATCATTATGGCCCCACCACATCAAAGGAATGAGGGAAAAATAAGAGGCGAAGATGCACGAATTTGAAGCCGACGCCGCGGATGACTTTGCGGAGGAGGCGAAGAAGTACGTCCCCTAGTTCCCCCTACAGCACGACGGGATTCAAGTTAAAAAAATTAAATTTGAGGCAATTCGCCCCAAAATCACCCCTTGACAATAGAACGTACGTTCTACTATATCTTTGCGCTTCTGATCGTATTGATTCGTTCGAAGCGAGGAAGACATGTCATTGCCAGCAGCCGAGTACAGGCCACGCCAC
>CAIVDK010000438.1 GCA_903904655.1 uncultured delta proteobacterium
CCGGGTGCTTGTGCTGACCGTCCGGCAGAGCCAGAACGTGCATGCCACCCAGGCTGACGAGGTCTTTTACCGCGTGGGCGATAAGTCCAAGAAACTGACCTTCGACGAACGCATGCAGTTGCTGTATGACAAAGGCGACCGATTCTACGAAGATACGCCCGTGGCGGGGGCGACGCCAGATGATCTGGATCTTAAGCTGGTAAAGGCCTATACGAAGCGGATCGGCTATTCAAAACCGCCGCTGACCTATTTGCGTGAGAATAACGGATTCCTCCAGGCTGTCCACGGCCAAGACAAAGTCAGCGCGGCCGCCGTCCTGCTGTTCGGGAAAGCGCCTCAAAACTATTTTCCGAGGGCGCGGGTTCGTTTTATCCGTTATGAAGGCACAGATGAGAAGACCGGCGCACAGATGAATGTGATCAAGGATGTCTCCTTCGAGGGGACGATTCTAGAAACGGTACAGAAAGCCATCGCCTTTGTTTCGACACAGATCAAGGAACATACCTATCTGGCCAAGGGGGGACTGTTTGTCACCGATAGCCAGTATCCTGAGTTCGTGCGGCAGGAGATCATCGTCAATGCCGTTGCGCACCGCGATTACAGCATCAAGGGGACGGATATTCAGGTCAAGATGTTCGATGACCGCTTGGTGGTCGAAAGCCCCGGCACGTTGCCTGGGCTTGTGCGACTCAACACGATGCGCAAGGTTCATTTTTCCAGAAACCCGAAGATCGCCGCGTTCCTGAAAGACTACGGATTTGTCAAAGAATTTGGCGAAGGCGTCGATCGGATGTGTAAGGAATTAAAGGAATCTGGATTGCCGGATCCTGAGTATCAGGTCGAGTCATTCATGTTGCGCTGTACGGTCAGGGATGCAGAAGTCAATGGACGTGCCGATGGCAAGGGGAATGAGAACGGAACGGCGGACCTTCTATCTACGAAAATCGTCGGGGTGCATGATGGGGTGCATGATGGGGTGCATGATGGGGTGCATGATATTAATTTAAACCAGACGGAACAGGACTTGCTATCCTGCCTTAAGGCCCCGAAAACAACCCCCAAGATTCTTCTTAAACTAGGTTATCCTCGCCGAACCCGGAATTATGAGAGTGCAAAGAATCGGTTATTGGCTTTAAAGCTCATCGAAATGACCATCCCTGATAAGCCGCGCAGCAAGAACCAGGAGTACCGCCTGACCTCTAAAGGACAAGCCCTGCTGGCTTCCTTGAGATCAAAATAAATGGCTTAATGCCGCCTCTTCACGTTAGCGGGAAAGGTTGGCTTAGGTGGCGGGAAGACATCTTGCTGACCTCTTCTGCTACGATACGCTTAAGCTCTTCAGGGGCGATGACTTCGATGTCAGCCCCCCAGGAGAGAATCCACGATTTAATATGGTAGAATGGCCAAGGGCCTGACGAGGTCGCAGGAAAGCTTATCTTCACATCGCCATTGGAAAGTGTTGTCTTCTTTTCTAATGCGCTGAATTGGCGTTCCATGGCGAGATGCGCAACACGTTTGTTTATGCGGACGCAGATCTCGACCTCGTCGTCGGGATTGCCGATAAATTGGCCGAAGGTGACATTGAGAATCTTTTGGACATTAAAATCGAGGGGCACTTCGAACGCCTTATTGAGGACCTTGGCTGCTTTAATACGCGTGAGCGCGTATTGGCGTATCTCCCTGTTGGAATCAGAGGCCGATGCTAAAAGATACCATGTCCCCTGAAGGTTCACAATGTGGTAGGGTTCTACGGTACGTGTTGAAAGTGACGTTTGGCCTTCGCTCTTCCACCCTTTGTCGTATGTTATTTGGAGGTGCAAATGCTTAACCGTTGCACGGATGACCTCGTTCCAGATATTTGCGTCGACAGGAGTTGTTTTTTCCGGTGAAAATGAGATGGGGAGAAGCATATCATGAGAAACCGTCACCTTCCTGTTAAGTGCTTCTGTGATCTCGTCAAAAGCTTTGCTGAGATGCTTCGCGAC
>CAIVDK010000439.1 GCA_903904655.1 uncultured delta proteobacterium
AACGGCTGTTATTGATGATTAATTTGAGGCGGTCATACTGAAGGCGGGATCACCATGAAAACATTGTCAGCATTTTCTTATTGTGTTAGTTATCTGCACTGTTTGCTTAGGAGAAAGATTTGTTGTTGCCATGGATTCCATAAACCACGCCCAAAAAGAATTACAGGAACTGATCGCGCTCATTAAAAAACTGCGCGCGCCGGACGGCTGCCCCTGGGACCAAACACAGACAAAACAGGATGTCGGCAAATATCTTCTGGATGAGTCCTATGAAGTTCTCGATGCGCTGGCCGAAAACAATCCGCGGCACATTCAGGAAGAACTGGGTGATCTGCTGTTCCAGATCTTATTTATCGCTGAAATTGCATCCGAGTCCGGAGAGTTTTCGCTGGCGGAGGTGATGACGGCTATCAAAGAAAAAATGATCCGGCGGCACCCGCATGTTTTTGGCGACGTAAAAGTTAATTCCGTCCGGGACGTAAGAGATAACTGGCAGGAAATCAAAAAGCAGGAACGAGGCGGCAAGGCTCTCGAAGACAATCTCTTCGGCAATATTCCCCGCTCGCTCCCCGCATTGAAAAGAGCGCAAAAGATCACTGCCGTTGCCGCCCATTATGGATTTGACTGGCAAAACGCCGACGACGTCCTAGAAAAATTAGAGGAAGAACTCCAGGAACTCGCGAGAGCACGGGAACAAGGCGATGCCGGAAAAATTGAAGAAGAAATGGGCGACATCTTTTTCACACTGGTGAATCTGAGTCGCTTTCTTTCAGTGGACGCCGAAACGGCGGCAACCGGAACCATCAATAAATTTCTGCGGCGCTTTGCCTATGTTACTGAACAACTTTCCGTCCGCAGTCAATCACTGCAAGACGCGACACTCGACGAAATGGATGCGCTCTGGAACGACGCTAAGAAAAAGAGGATCTGAACAAGTGGATTATTTCCTTTGTGTGATGGGGATGGTTTTTATTATTGAAGGCCTTCCCTATCTGGTTTCACCGAAAAAAATAAAAACCTATCTGATTAAAATCACGACTCTGCCGGATTCCACCTTACGGTTTGTCGGTATTTCCGCCATTCTTGTCGGTCTGATTCTGCTTTATTTCGGGCGGCGCTGATGTAATTGATTGACAGCCGCAGCTTATTCTGATTATTTGCCCAAGATTTTCCACTTTTGCCAGGGACGCTATGAATTTACAGGATTTTTCATATTTTTTACCCGATGAGCTCATCGCGCAACACCCGCGTCCACAAAGGGACGCTTCACGCATGATGATGCTTCATCGCCAGGAAAAGACGCTCGAAGACAGCCAATTTTCGTCTTTACCGGACTACCTGCAACGAGGCGATGTTTTAGTCGTCAACGACTCCCGTGTCATCCCAGCCAGGATTTACGGCAAAAAAGCTACCGGTGCGATTCTCGAAATATTGCTTTTGACCTGCAAAGAGAAGAAAGACGGCTCAGAGTTGTGGGAAGTGCTGGCGCGCCCCGGAAAAAGGCTGACCGAAAATGACACCATCGATCTGGGACATTCCTGCGCTGCAAAGGTCGTTGCACGACTCTCGGACAAAAAATGGCTCATGGCATTTAGCGCGACCAATGGCTTTGGAAATTACCTGGAACGCTTCGGACACGCCCCCCTGCCCCCCTATATTAAGCGAAAAAAGAGCGTTGGGCCGGATAATACTGACGACCGCGAGCGCTACCAGACCATTTATGCAAAAGCCGCCGGCTCTATTGCCGCACCAACCGCCGGTCTGCATTTTTCAGCAGACGTCCTCAAAGCCCTACGCTCTAAAGGCGTTCAGATCGCGACTATTACACTTCATGTCGGCATTGGCACTTTTTTGCCTATTGAAACCGATATCGTTGAAAACCATGTCATGGAAACGGAATTTTTTGAAATAAGCCCTGATGCGGCGGAAAAAATAAATAATGCCCAGCGGGTCATTGCCGTAGGCACAACCTCCACCAGAACTCTGGAGAGTGTGGCCGATAAAAACGGGTACATCACACCCCAATCGGGCGAAACTCGTCATTATATTTATCCCGGCTATTCTTTTAAAAGAGTGAATGGACTATTGACCAATTTTCATCTGCCCCAATCATCGCTATTTTTGCTGGTCTGCGCTTTTGCCGGCACGGATTTCATGAAGAAGGCCTATGCTCAGGCCGTTGAAAATCGTTATTTATTTTATAGTTACGGCGACTGCATGTTGATTATTTAGTAAGTTAGAAATTGCTTTCCGGTAGAAAGCAATTTCGTTAGCGCACTTATCCCGCATGGCGGGAATAGGACAGGACCTAATGCCTTTTTCATTTGAATTGATCAAGAAAGATAACCTGACTTCCGCACGCCTGGGAAAAATGATTACCCCGCATGGTGCGATTGATACGCCCACATTTATGCCCGTTGGCACGCAGGGCACAGTTAAAGCTCTGCGCCCGGAAGATATTCAAAACTGCGGCGCTCAAATCATCCTGGGCAACACATATCATCTGTATTTGCGTCCCGGCCATGAAACGATTCGCAAGCTGGGCGGTCTCCATTCCTTTATGAACTGGCCGGGGCCGATCCTGACAGACAGCGGCGGCTTTCAGGTTTACTCTCTGGGCGCGCTGCGCAAAATCCTGCCGGATGGCGTAATGTTCCGGTCTCATATTGACGGCTCCAAACATCTCCTGACTCCACAAAAAGCCGTCGAAATCCAGGAAGCGCTGGGCTCGGATATCCAGATGTGCCTCGACGAGTGCACATCCTATCCCGCAACACTCAAACAAACTCAGGATTCTCTGGCCTTAACCGTTAAGTGGGCTAAACTCTGTCGGGAGGCAAAAACAAATTCCGATCAGGCGCTCTTCGGCATTGTCCAGGGCGGCACTTATCTGGATTTGCGCCGTCAGGCCGTCGAACAAACCATCCCCATCGGTTTTGATGGCTACGCACTGGGAGGCGTGAGCGTAGGGGAGCCCAAGGAAATGATGTACGCCATCACCGAAGAAATCACCCCCCTGTTGCCCTGCGAAAAACCCCGCTACCTGATGGGCGTCGGTACACCTGCGGATCTTGTTTACGGCGTTTCATGCGGCATCGACATGTTTGACTGTGTCATTCCGACACGATGCGCACGGCACGGATTATTGTTTACAAATTCCGAAAAGATTGTTATAAAAAACGCACGCTGGCAGGAAGATAATAATCCGCTTGATGAAACATGCGATTGCTACACCTGTAAAAATTATTCCAGGGGCTATTTAAGGCATCTTTATGTTGCCGGTGAGATACTGGCTATGATATTGAATACCATTCATAATATCCGCCATTATATGCGCCTCATGGAAAAAATACGGATGGCCATAAGTGAAAATCGGTTTTTAGAATTTAAACAAGATTTTTTTAATAAATTAAGATGAGATTATGAAAAATTCTGATAAAGAACTAATTTTAAGGAGGAACTAAAATTGATATCAACAGCATACGCAATGGGCGGCAATCAAGGGACACCGGGAGCGGCAGCAGGCGGCTTCGGTGATTGGAGTTTTATCATCATGATGGTGGTGATTTTTGGCATCTTCTATTTTTTGATGATCCGCCCTCAACAAAAAAAGCAGAAAGAACTCAAAGCGCTGCTGGATAACCTCGCCTACGGCGATACGGTTATGACCACCGGCGGCATTCACGGCAAGATCAGCGGTTTGGCCGAGGCGGTCATCACGCTGGAAATTGCCGACAAAGTGCGAATCAAAATCGCGCGAAGCGCTATCGGCGCTGTTATCCAGAAGGCGGGCTCACCGGCCCCCTCGCCTGCGACAAAGCCATAGCATAGAAAGGGGCATTTCATGTTCAAATCTTTGAAAATCAGGATATCTATCAGCGTTATTGTGTGTCTTGCTGCTTTGTACTTTTTGATACCGACCTTTATTTCCGATATTCCGTCCCCGTGGAACCAGTTTCTGCCCAAGGAAAAAATTCATCTGGGCCTGGATTTACAGGGCGGGATGCACCTTGTTCTGGAAATTGATACGGATAAAGCTCTGGAAGCCATGATGGAAAGAACGTCCAATGATTTAAAAGAATCATTAATGGAAAGCAAAGTCCGTTTCCGGAATGTGGAGAAAGCCAAAGGCGCTACGATTTCACTGGAACTGACCGATGCGGCAGGCAAAACCGCCCTGGAAAAGGTACTGAAAGACACTTACCCTGATCTGGAAATAGCCTCAACCACCCCGCGCGAAGGCGGACAACTTGTCACTTTAAAAATAAATGACAAAAGAGCAGTCGATCTGAAAAAATTGACCGTTGAACATTCTCTGGAGACAATCCGCAACCGTGTGGACCAGTTCGGCGTTACGGAACCGGAAATTATACCGGAAGGCGACAACCGTATATTGATTCAGTTACCGGGCATTAAAGATCCGGAAAGGGCTAAAAATCTGATCGGCAAAACGGCGCTTTTGGAATTCAAAATCGTTGATGAGGGAAATTCTCTTGACGAAGCATTACGCGGCAATATTCCGGAAGGCTCGATCATTGCCTACGGCACGCGCGAGGATAAATCCAGCGGTCAAAAAGGCCGGGTTCCCTATTTATTAAAAAACAAAACACTCCTGACCGGCGCTTCGCTGGAAACCGCCAAAGTGCAGATTTCCGACCGGTTTGGCGAACCTCACGTCTCCATTAAATTTAATGCGCAGGGCGCGGCGGATTTTGACCGCATTACCAATGAAAACGTCCGCAAACGCCTGGCAATCGTTCTCGACGGCGTTGTCCATTCAGCACCCGTCATTCAGGAAAGAATAACCGGCGGACAGGCGCAGATTACCGGCAATTTCACCATGGATGAATCGCGCGATCTGGCCATTGTTTTACGCGCCGGCGCTCTGCCCGCTCCCGTTAATATTCTGGAAGAAAGAACCGTTGGTCCGTCACTGGGCAGCGATTCGATCAGGCAGGGCATTATGGCAACCATTATCGGAACCATTCTTGTTGTTTTCTTTATGATCCTCTATTACAGGCTTTCCGGCACGGTGGCTGATCTTGCCGTCATCATTAATATTTTTTTGATCCTGGCGGTTCTTGCGGCCTTCCGGGCAACCCTAACATTACCGGGTATCGCCGGAATGCTCCTCACTGTCGGTGTCGCAGTTGATGCCAACATTTTGATTTTTGAACGTATCCGGGAGGAGCTGCGGACGGGAAAAACTATCCGGATGGCTCTGGATACAGGCTATAATCGGGCTTTTATTACGATCATTGACACGCATATCACGGGTATCGTAGCCGCCGTTTTCCTGATTATCTTCGGTACCGGCCCGATCAAGGGATTCGCGGTAACAACAATCATTGGCCTTGCGGCCAGTCTTTTTACCGCCATTTTTGTCACTCGGGTAATTTTCGATTACGTTATCAGGAACTTTAACATTAAAAAATTGAGCATTTAAAATTCAAGCGCAAGCAGGAGATATCGTATGAGCATGGAGTTGATAAAACCAGGTATTAACTTAGATTTTGTTGGAAAAATAAAGTACGCGGTTGCTTTTTCAGCCATTCTGATTCTCATCGGTATCGGATCGATTATTTCTCATGGCGGCTTGACTCCCGGTATTGATTTTGCCGGCGGCTCGATCATTCAGGTTAAATTTTCTAAAAATATTTCCGCCGATCAGATTCGCACAGCTCTCAAGTCAACCAAGCTAGAAAGCAGCATTATCCAGCAGTTCGGCGTCAATGAATTCCTTATTCGTACATCGGAATCTTTCTCTGATCAAAAGATGCTTGCCGCCAATGTGGAACAACCGCTGACCACCGCCTTCAACAAGGATTATGAAATTCGGCGTGTGGAAGTCGTTGGTTCCAAAGTCGGTGCTGATTTTAAGCGTAAGGCAGTCATCGCGGTCATTCTTTCGTGGCTGGCCATGCTGATCTATGTCGGCTGGCGCTTTGAGTTCCGCTACGCCCTGGGAGGCATTCTCGCTTTGGTTCATGACGTCACGATTACTATCGGAGCGGTTTCCATTATGAATATGGAATTTACCATAAACATTCTGGCAGCACTCATTTTCATTATCGGTTTTTCTATTAATGATACTATTGTTGTGCTCGATAGAATCCGGGAAAACGTGAAACTGAATCCAAAAAAGAAGCTGAACGATATTATTAATTTAAGCATTAACCAAACATTGAGCAGAACGATATTGACGTCTCTAACCGTTTTTATGACGGTTTTAGCCCTGTATCTGTTCGGTGGAGCGGTCATCAGCGATTTAGCTTTTTCAATATTGGTCGGCGTCGTCATCGGCACCTATTCCTCAGTCTATATCGCTTGCACGATTGTGCTGCTTTTTGAAAATTTGAAACTTTCAAAAATGAGGGGAAAGAAATAAAATTGTCATCCTTGGCCACGGCGGGATTTGTTGTTTTTATTTTAATATTGTTTATCGGGATTTATCTGAGCTTGTTCAGATTACCCGGAACCGTCATTATTTTCCTGGACGTTTTGCTCTACGCCCTTTTTACCGGTTTTGCACAAGTCGGGTGGAAAGTTCTTTTGTTCCTCTTTGTCTTTTCCATTCTGGCCGAGACTTTTGATTTTTTGGCGGGATTGACTCAAGCGCACAAAGTCCCCGTCATCAAGAAATCCCTCTGGAGCGCCGCTATTGGCGCGGCAGTGGGCATGATTATTTTTACGCCCCTTCTCTGGGGACTCGGCATCTGGGGAGGTTTTTTCCTCGGAGGATTGGCAGGATTACTGATCATGGAATTGTTCCGTCAATCCAGGTTAAGAGGTCCCCATCAGGTATCCAACCGGGCTTTCTTTGCCATGACCGGTCAGAAAGTAGTTAAGGGGTTCTTTGCCCTGATCATGATTTTTGTTTCTCTATCCAATATTTACTCTTAGGAGTTAGCCCCTGCCATGAATGAAAAAAAAATTAAGCCCAAAGATATAACCCAGGAAAAGCCGAAGGAATCCAAAAAGGAAACCACAAAATCAAAAGTTCAAGAATATATTGAAGCAATTATTATCGCGATATTAATCGCCGTCGTGATTCGTACCTTCATCATTCAGGCCTATAAAATCCCTTCCCGGTCGATGGTGCCCGCACTGCTCGTCGGCGATCATCTTCTGGTCAACAAATTCATTTACGGCATCAAAATACCCATCATCAGAAAAATAATCCTGCCCATCTCCGACCCAAAAAGAGGTGATATTATTGTTTTTATTTACCCCAATGACCGCACCAAAGATTATATTAAACGCGTCATCGGCGTGGGCGGCGATAAAATAGAGATTAAAAATAAAGATATCTTTATCAATGATAAACCCTATAAAGACTCATTCGGCATCTATTCCGACAACGTCACCTACCCGGCGGTCATGCAGCCACGCGATAATTTCGGGCCGGTAAGCGTTCCCCAGGGATCGCTTTTTGTGATGGGTGATAACCGTGATGAAAGCGCTGACAGCCGCTTCTGGGGTTTTGTTGACTTAAAAGACGTGGAAGGGAAAGCGTTCATTATCTACTGGTCATGGAACAGTGAAGAACAAGACAATCTTCTTCAGAAAATTCGCTGGGAACGTCTCGGAAGTATGCTGCACTAATCAGCATTTGCCTTGTCCATCTTTTATCTTGACAGGCCTGACGGCAAGTTGTAATGAGCTTGCAAAATAACCTTTTAATTTGATCCGGTGAGATTGAAAAAGGACGACGTAATGAAAATGTTAAAACTAAAGTCAATTAAGGCCTTTCTCCGCAAGGGGAAGGGCCTTTTTTATGTCTGTTCATGAATTTTCAACTAATGGCGCTCCGCATTGTTTTGGCGAAGGAATATCGCTTCAAGGATAACGAAAATTCATAATGAGTAATTGAGGAGAAAGCATGACAGAAGAAAAGGGTCCCAAAATCGTGATGGACAGTAATGTTATTGAACGATGTCTGACGCGGATTGCCTATGAAATTCTGGAAAAGAACAAAGGCATGGATAATCTTGTGCTGGTCGGTATCCGCACGGGCGGTATCTTTCTTGCTGAAAGACTTCAGAAAAAAATATCGGCGATCGAGGGTAGGGAAGTCCCGCTGGGTATTCTGGATATTACACTTTATCGCGACGATATATCAAAATCAAAAAAGAAAGCGCCGCTGGGAAAAACAAATATTCCCTTCGATCTCACGGAAAAAAAAGTCATTCTGGTGGACGACGTTCTTTTTACCGGACGGACCATCCGCGCCGCCATGGACGCTTTAATTGATTTTGGCCGTCCCAAGATGATTCAACTGGCCGTTTTAATCGACCGCGGGCATCGTGAACTGCCCATTCGCGCCGATTATGTTGGAAAAAACCTTCCGTCCTCTCTTTGGGAAGCCGTCAGCGTCAATCTCCTGGAAAAAAATGGCAGAGATGAAGTTGTCATTGAAGAAGAAACGTAATTTTAAAAATATAAACAAGGCAAACCTATGATGAAACTTGAAAAAAAAGATATCCTCGGTATCCGGGAAATGACCGTTGACGAAATTAATCTGATTCTGGAAACCGCCGAATCTTTTCTGGAAATTTCGACACGCGATATTAAAAAAGTCCCCACGCTACGCGGCAAAAGCGTGATCAACCTGTTTTATGAAGCCAGCACACGGACACGAACATCTTTTGAAATTGCCGGAAAAAGACTCAGCGCCGATACCATCAACATATCCGCATCGACCAGCTCCGTCGTCAAAGGCGAAACCCTCATAGATACCGCGCGCAATCTCGAAGCCATGAACCCGGACATTATTGTGATCCGGCACAGTGCTGCCGGCGCTCCGCACTTGTTGGCCTCGCTCGTCTCTCAATCCATCATCAATGCCGGTGACGGTGCACATGAACATCCGTCTCAGGCCCTGCTCGACATGATGACAATTAAAGCCAAAAAAGGTAAAATCCACGGATTGAAAATCGCGCTTGTCGGCGATATTCTGCATAGCCGGGTTGCCCGGTCCAATATTTACGGGTTGTCCAAAATGGGCGCCGAGGTGGTCGTGGCCGGCCCCGCCACCATGATACCGCGCGATATCGAGCGGATGGGCGTGAAGGTTTACACAAAACTTGACGATGCGATTGCAGACGCCGACGTCGTGATGATGCTGCGTATTCAGTTGGAGCGACAAAAGCAAAACATCTTCCCATCGCTTCGTGAGTATGCGCAGCATTATTGCCTGAATCGCAACAACATTAAACGGGCTAAAGATGATGTCATCGTCATGCACCCTGGCCCCATGAACCGCGGCGTAGAAATTTCGCCCGACATCGCCGACGATCCGAACTATTCCGTCATTCTTGACCAAGTCAATAACGGCGTCGCCGTCAGAATGGCGCTGCTTTATCTGCTCTCCGGAGGAAACGAATGAAACTGTTATTAAAAGGCGCAAGGGTGATTGACCCGTCACAAAAAATTGATGCCCTGATGGATGTTTTAATTGAAGAAGGAAAAATCGGCGCATGTGGCACAGCCATCACGGCATCGCCGGACGTCAAAGTCATCGATCTGACCGGGATGATTGTCGCACCCGGCTTGATCGACATGCACGTTCATTTGCGCGAGCCGGGTCTGGAATATAAAGAAACCATCGCCAGCGGTTCTGCCGCCGCTGTGGCCGGTGGTTTCACGTCGATTGCCTGTATGCCCAACACGGAGCCGGTAAACGACAATCGTTCGATCACCGAGTTTATCCGTAGAAAGGCCGCAGAAGCAAACCTGGCCAATGTCTATCCCATCGGCGCGATCAGCATCGGTTCGGAAGGCAGGCAGTTAACGGAATTCTGGGATCTCAAGGAAGCCGGGATCATCGCGCTCTCTGACGACGGGAAACCCGTCATGGACGCGGCTCTGCTGCGCCGGGCTCTGGAATATGCCTCATCGCTTGACTTGCCTGTTATTCAGCACTGTGAAGACAAGAATCTTTCCGCAGGCGGTCTGATGAACGAAGGATATTATGCCACCATTCTCGGACTACCCGGCATTCCCGCCATCGCCGAAGATGTTATGGTGGCGCGCGATATTCTGATTGCCGAATATACGCGTACACGGATTCACATCGCGCATGTCAGCACGGCGGGCGCCGTGCGTCTGATTCGCGATGCTAAAGCACGAGGACTGAACGTTACGGCGGAAACCGCACCGCATTACTTTACCTTAACGGATGAATCACTCCAGGATTATAACACCAACTACAAAGTCAGTCCCCCGTTACGCAACGCGACGGATGTGGGAGCCATCAAAGAAGGCCTCGCCGACGGCACGCTCGACGCCATCGCCTGCGATCACGCACCGCACGGGCGCACGGATAAGGAAGTGGAATTCGAATATGCCCTAAACGGGATCAGCGGGCTGGAAACATCTCTGGGTTTGAGCTTGAACCTGTGGCATGACGGTATCCTCCCCTTACCGGAACTGATCGCTAAAATGAGTTGCAATCCGGCGCGTATTTTAAGCCTGGACAAAGGAATGCTTGCGATAGGATCTGACGCGGACATCACCGTCATCAACCCTGATCTGCCATGGATAGTGGATGTAAAATCATTCCACTCGCGCGGAAAAAACTCACCTTTTCATGGCCTCAAAATGAAAGGACGCGCCGTTTTGACCATCGTCGGCGGCGACATTAAATATAATGGACTTGCCGAAAAGCCATGAGCGCCAGAGAAAGCCACAGAGCCACCGGATTCTTTCTTAAAAGTCTGAGCTACGGAGAATCGGATTTAATCGTCACCTTTTACAGCCGCGAGTTCGGTAAAATCAAGGGAATGGCCAAAGGCGCCAAAAGAAGCAGGAAACGTTTCGCCAATGTCTTTGAACCGTTCTCTCTCACCAGCATTATTTTTTCGCAAATAAATCATGACACGCTAGCTTTCATTGAATCCTGCGATATCATCGACCACTACACCGCCATCCGCCAGGATTTGGAAAAAACACTGACCGCCTCCTATTTGATTGATCTGGTCGATCATTTCAGCCCGGAAGGAAAACACAATGAAGATCTTTTTATGTTGCTTTCGGATTTCCTGGCCTGGCTCGTGAGGGAGAATATTTCGGATACAGCCATTCGTTTTTTCGAAATGCGTCTGTTGAAAATTGCCGGATTTGAACCGGCCCTTGATGCCTGCGTGCGCTGTAAAAAGCCCGTCATCAACGGCACCTCGTACTACTTTTATCCCAAAGAAGGCGGCATCCAGTGCGCCGCCTGCGCTCGACCCGAAAGATACGACCAGTCCATATCGGCGGGCGCCATTCGCACATTGCTTTTGGGAAAAGATATGGAAATTGAAAAAATGAAAATGGTCTTTCTCACGGGAAATCTCGCATGCGAATCCCGCAACATCCTCTGCGGTTTCATTTCTTACGTACTGGGGAAGGAAGTCAAATCTCTCAAAGTCATGGAGCAGGTGCGCAGGTTTTGCCCATAATGGAGGGTTTTATGCGCCGTCCGGAATTACTGATCCCCGCCGGCAATCTGGAAAAATTGCGCACCGCTTTGCTTTATGGCGCAGATGCCGTCTATGTCGGCGTTCCGGGATTGAGCCTGCGCTCGACATCCGCTGAAATATCGCTCGATGATCTGGCCACAGGCGTTTCCGAAGCTCATGGACAACATGTCAAGGTTTATGCCGCCCTCAATACATTCGCCCGCAACACCGATCTGGAACAGACGCGGCTCCTGATTCCCGCGCTGATTGCAACAGGTGTGGATGCACTGATTCTCAGCGATCCGGGCATGATCCGGCTGATCCGTCAAATCGCGCCCCAGTTGACGCTGCATCTAAGCACACAGGCCAACACAATGAATACCGAAGCGGTCCGCTTCTGGCAGGATCAGGGCATACGGCGGATTATCCTGGCGCGGGAATTGACTTTAAGGGAAGTTGGAGAAATTTCCAAGGCGGCACCCGGCATGGAACTGGAAATTTTTATCCACGGTGCGATGTGCATGTCTTATTCGGGACGCTGCTATCTGTCGGCGTGGCGCAACCGGAAGAGCGCCAACCAGGGGGACTGCACGCAGCCCTGCCGCTGGGAATACCTGCTAACTGAAGCAACACGTCCTCACGATCCTCTCATTCTGGAAGAGGATGAACGATTCAGTTATTTACTGAGTTCAAAAGATTTATGCCTGATTGAGAATCTGCCGGACGTGCTGGCCGCCGGCATCACGAGTGTTAAAATCGAAGGCCGGATGAAATCGTCTTACTACGTGGCCATTGTTACCCGAACCTACCGTCAGGCGCTTGACGAACTAACCTCGCACAAAGAAACCTACCACTGCAATCCGCAATGGCTTGATGAACTAAAGAAAATTTCTCACCGCGGCTACACCACCGGTTTTGCTTTCAGCAAGGAAAAAATAACGGAAATCAGTTCGGAAATAAAAAATATCCAGACCCACGAACCGGCGGGCATTGTTCTGGACTATGATGATGTTCACAAGCGAATTCTCGTGGAGATCCGCAATCATTTAAAGGCAGGGGATGTTGTTGAACTGCTATTGCCAAGGGATATTGTGCGGGTGAACACTCAAAGGCTTTTCAACAACAATGGCGACGTTGTTCTTCAGGCCCACGCGGGAAATAAAATATTTCTAGACCTACCCTGCCCGGCACCCCAGGGGGCTCTGCTGCGCAAAGCAATTAGAAATAGGCTGACCCCCTTGCAGGGGGCGCGAGGCTGAAGACCGAAGGCTGAAGATTAAAACTCCAAGTCTGACCACCTTGCTGGGGACGAAAGACTGTTGACTAAAGGCTTTTGTATTTATAATAAAAGGAAACCCCCGCAGTAAACTGCGGGGGTTCATTCATTTTAACCTTCGGCCTCGCGCCCCCCGCAGGGGGGTCAGTCTTTCAGCCTAACCTACTTCTTGATGATATATTCGGCTGTCGCTGCTTCTACACGACGGTTCTTCGCTCGTCCTTCTTTTGTAGAGTTGGAAGCCACGGGTTTCTCCAGACCGAAACCTTTTGCATTCAGCCGTTTCGCATCAATACCGCCTTTTTCGACCATGTACTTCTTGATAGCGTCGGCGCGTCGCTGAGAAAGTTTTTTATTGTATGCGGCGCTGCCTTTACTATCCGTATGACCTTCGATTGTTACATTGAGATCCGTATATTGCTTCATAACGGCGACCAGATCGTTGATATCACTGAAGGCGTTCTTCTTGATGGAGGACTTGTCGAAATCAAACAATACATTCAGGGTTGTTCTTCCCTTCTCCACGATTTCCTTAGCTACCCTGGGCTGGGGTTTCACTTCCTGAACTACCACGGGAGCTGCCGCCTGGGGTTTAATTTCCTCAACTACCACGGGAGCTGCCGCCTGGGGTTTCACTTCCTGAACTGCCGGCGGGGGTGCAACAGCCTTCTTTGCGCCACCAAAGGCAAAGGTTACACCTAATGTGTAGAGAAGGTTGCTATGTGTGTCGCTAAAAGGAATAACATGGCGAACATCACCGCGCAGGGCAACATTCTCCGACAGGAAATACTTCAGTCCGGCGCCATAATCTAAGGCGATTTTATTTCTTTTGTCTTCAGTCGTTCTATCATAAGTTGTGGAATAGTGAATACCTCCAACACCGGCAGCAAGAAAAGGCACAAATTTTCCGTTTGGCAGAATGTTGAAAATACCTTCAATTCCGTAACCAAGAAAACTCATTTTTTCCTTCGCCGGGGTCCCATTGATCTCAGTTGGAACATAGTGGACAAAACCTTCGACACCAATATACTTGGTGAAAAAGTATCCAGCTCGCAGACCCAAGCTCAATGAGTTATCCATGTCTTCGTTACCTTCGAACATGTAACCGCCAATAGTTGGCGTAATATTAACCGACCCGGCTTTCACCTGCGTGTATCCTGTTGCGACAACTAACATGAACAGCAGAATGACAACCAATGAAGTAATCTTTTTCATATTTCTCTCCTTATTCTTATATTTCGATTTTCAATCGACTCTTTTTTTCAGAAAAGTCAATCACCATTTTGAGTTAAAAACAGAATCCATTGGATATGAACTTAACAAATATGTTTTTGATCAACCACCTCGCAGCAAGCTGCGGAGAATTGACGCTCGTCCCGCAACAGCGGGATTGGAAATAACTGTATCACTCACCTGACCGATGTCAATAAATTTTCTTCATAAGTGTACCGAATCAGCCAAGCGCAGGCCTGATTTCAATGACAGAGCTTCAGTATCTCCCGCATCACGTCTGGCGTAACATCATTATTTTCACCCATATTGGACAGGCCGTGCGCTTCCAGTAGTTTAATCACCAGATCGGCATCGACCGCCTCAATACCATAGCCCTTCAGACGGGTTGGCAAACCCATACTCTCAAAAAAAGCCCGCGTCCTGTCAATCGTGGTATCGATTCGCGTCGCCTCCGTCCCGGATGAAATACCCCAGATCCGTTCGCCGTACTGAAGCAGTTTTTGCTTCTTACTTCCGGCACGGACTTTCAGCATGGCCGGCACCAGAACGGCCAGAGTCTGAGCATGATCCAATCCGTATAAAACCGTCAATTCATAGCCCGCCCGGTGAGCCGCCCAATCCTGAGGAACACCCGCGCCGATGAGACCGTTCAGCCCCAGCGTTGCTGCCCACATGAGATTGGCCCGCGCATCATAATTCTTTGGATCGACAAGCGCTTTCTGCCCCTCTTCAATCAGCAAAAGCAAAAGCCCTTCGGAAAGACGATCCTGAACTTTTCCATTCACTGGATAGGTCAGATACTGCTCAAGAACATGCACAAACGTATCGACCACGCCATTGCCGATTTGTCTGACCGGCAGGGTAAAGGTCTTCGTTGGATCCAGCGCGGCAAATCGGGGAAACAGACAATCATTCATTATAGCGCGCTTCAGCCTGACGGATTTGCGTGAGATAATGGCCCGGTTGTTCATTTCCGAACCGCTCGCCGGCAGCGTCACAACAGCGCCAACCGGCAGTGCCCGGCGAATGTCGGCGCCTTTGTTCTCCAGCAAAAGAAATGGTTCGTTGTTAAAGGGAATGGCGGCGGCCATAAACTTGGTTCCGTCAATCACCGAACCGCCGCCGATCGCCAGCAGAAAATCAACATTCTTCTTGCGCGCCAGCTCTATACCCTGCATTAACGTTTCATATTCGGGATTTGCTTCGATGCCGCCAAATTCAGTGATATCAATACCTGCAAGGGCCGAGACCACCTCATCCAGCACACCATACTTCCTGGCGCTCATCGCGCCATAAGTGATCATCACCTTGGCATCGCGCGGAATTTCACCGGCAATCCGCCCTATCGCGTCTTTGCCGAAAATGACTTTAGTGGGATTATGAAATGTAAATGAAAACATATTATTTAAGCAACCCCCTCGTAAAAATCGTCTCTACCTGTGGAATATTTTTCAGAAACATACTATTCCCGCCGCTAATTTTCAAGCTCTTTTGAAAATCACGCTGAATAGATTGACCAGGCATTTTGACCCTTCTTTCATTTGCTGTGAAGCATTACAATTTCTCAGAAGTAGCTGGCAGAAAGCATCCCGAACCGGAAATATGTTTTCCCCTGGATTGCTTCAAGTCTGCAATAATTTCATCCGCCGTCCGGTCATCCTCCCATGAGCCGGAGAGTTCAAGCAAAACCTGAGCGGGCATCTTTACGGCCTGCGCCTGCTGCCTTTTCAGGAGATATTCTTTTGTCATAAAAAGAATCTGCTGGCTGACAGAGCGGTTTTCCGAACAGGCAAGCGCCTTGATCTGGGCATAATAATCATCGTTCATGCCTTTTATGTGAAGATTCGCCATACTTACATCCGATTAATATCATACTATATCGTGCCCAAAACCCCGCCGTCTTATTACTGAATTCGCAGCCCATTTTCCAGCCGTTGAATTATTGCTTCTTTGTCTAGTAGTAAACTGGTTTTCTTTGTTTCGAATAAAGGCATCCTTATGATTGGTTTATACTTGCTATCAATTAAAGGTAAAAAATCTCTCAACGTATCGTACCACGCCCTTTGTTCATCGCGATATGGAGGGTCGTCATCTTTCATTTTAATCCGGTTGCAATAATCGGCATATTCTTCCTTGTCAAAGGCAATTGTCAATTCTTTCGGATAATTTTTCAGCGCAACAGCCCTTAATTCAGTAAAATGCCTCACTTCATCAAGCTCAACAATTATCTGTTCTCCTGGTATGTAGATATCACAATTTGCGAGTTTCTTCCTGCCTATCTTTATCTTTCTGCCACGATGATTTCCCAACGCTGCATAGATTTTTTTTAAGTAGGGATATGCTTCTTTTTCAGCATGTCCACTAAGATCGGCAACCAGTCCACTTGGGTATCCCCAGAATACTTTTTCGTAGTGATCCAACAGGTATCGATAAATAAAGTTTTTTTCTTCATCAACATTCCGGGACAAAGAGTCCTTGTATTTCAAAATTGATATTTCCCCTTTTTTCTCCTCATAAAATTCGATTTCCTTGTCCGACGCCTTTATATAATCGAGCACTGAACGGGCAGGTATATCTGTAACTGATGTCGAAATGGCAGTAACATCAATCCTTGCCGTTGGATTAATGCCGGCTATCCATGGTAAAAAATCACGCAATACATCATTCCATATACTTACAACATTATTTCTCTTGCCTATCGCCTTTTTTTCGCATTTTCCACGGTATTCTTTATGATTGAAGGCAAGCGGCAGGTCAGAGGGATACATGTCTAGCACCTCTCCCCGCAGACTATTAAAGTGCTGCTTCTCATCAAGCTCAACCACCTGATTGGAACGTCCAAGAAAAATATCACAATCCTCCAAATGACCACTATTACCTATTCTGCCTGTTTTAAAAAAATTTTTACTGTTGTCATATTGCAACAGGAAATCGTATATGCGTTTCAAGTGCTTGAAATACGGTTTGCCCTCATAATCTACAATCCGGGTTGAAATTTCGGGAATTTTATATTCAACCCGGATATCATATCCTTGGCGGTAAAGCGCAATCCAGATGTTGTTCTTTATGAGCCAATCGTGGTTTGTTGTTTCTTTATTTGCCATTATTTCGCCAAAACCTCTCATCATACAACTTCATTATACAGGCCTTCTCCGTATTACAGTAGTTCTGGCCTGACCCAATGTCATCACCGGTATTTCAGGTACAATTCCAATCCTGATATCCAATCTATCATTTATCCGTGGCGACACTTCACGCACTCGTGCTGTTATATCCTCACCGTTATAAAAGACGGTCCACGGAATTGAGGATTCCCTTCCTCTCCCCATGTTCCATACCGTAATTACCATTCTCTGGTTCCTGGAATAATAAGCTCTTTTTCTTTTCATCTCATAGCGCGTCATATAGTCGTGTAGTGGATTAAAAACGACTCTGATATTGCGCCTTTCAAGTTCACCGTTAAAACCGAATTCATCTCTAAAGTTTCCATTGGATGGCATATAGTTGGCAATGTTACTTTCACCACAAATAGCAACCAGGCCATCGCCTATAATTCGTCCGGGAATGCTGCGGAAAAATTCTCTTTTCCGTTCATGCGTGTCGCTTGATTTGCCGAAAAATTGCTCCATTATTCGCGGTAGTTCTTCACCTTTCAGCCAGACTTCCACAAATTTATTAGGAGTTTTTTTGTTGCCCACCTCAAGAATAACACACCGGACGTTTTTCAGATCACCAAAAATGGTTTGGTGATTTCTGCGAATCGGAGAATTCTCATCCCATGTAAAAAGCGAATATAGGATAGTGTCACACCCTTCACCATCACATATGGAATGAATCTGTGAAGCATGTTCAGCAAAATCCTGATGACCATGTCTATTAGAAAGATTGTAATTATGAGAAACTACGGCCACTTTTTTTACGTTAAAACTCTTTTGTTCCATCATATATAGATCCCTTTCGCTTAGTTTTCTTTCGGATAAAATCTATTCCTGGATCAATCTGAAAGGCCCTCCGATCAGTGAAACCAAATTATTGATGAGGGCGCGCCACCGTCTTACCTTTCCAATAATTTTCTTCCTCCAAATACTTTGATTTTGTCCACAAGATCAAAAGCGGCCGTTTTGATTTGATAATCCTGCCAACGTTGTTCATATAGGCTTGTTGAAAGCAATGCTACATCCGTGGTTTGACCTTCACCCACCCACTCGTCGAGACCATAGTCATAGCGGATACCGCCCCGCTCCGTTAGGACATATCGCGCGTGGGGTTTATCTCCTGATGCCTTGATTTTCCATCTAAAGACCTGCAATATCAATCCTTCTGGAATTATCTGAGGGAATTTGCGCAAACAATCATCTTTCCATTCCGTTGCTCTTTTCTGCTCCTTCAAATCGTCATATTCAACATGAAGTTCTATCCGCAATGGTAAATGTTCTTCAAAGGCAAATTCGATAAGATTGGAGAATGTTTTCCGAAAACGGGATTTCATGGGATCGAAATGAGGATCGATGATAAGAATTTCCTTACTGACCTGCAACAACAGCTTGGCGCAGCAAGCCAATTCATTTGCTTTACGGGAAATTACTTGCTCTTTTGGTACGTTCCAAAGGGGGTGAGATGCGTCGAGTTCGTCTATATTCAGGATATTCGGGATTTTTGCCTCGTTGTTTCTGGCAATGACAGCGTGAAAGGGGCGCTGCCGCTGCTGCTCTTCTATGTTGTTCATCCAGTTTTTTTCAGGATCATACGGTCTATTCAATTTTGCCATTTTGCTCTTTTCAAGATTTTTTAACTTTATCGCAATACGGGAACGCTCCACATCTCGTAACTGTGTATTTTCACAACAGGCTGCCATAACCATGCGCGCCCACTTTCCGGGAAAGCGTGAAATCAGCCGTCCGTGCTCGACACCTACTTGATCATCAACATAACGGAAATTTTGCCAGTTGTTGAGTGCTTCGGGTTCCACAGCATATTCATTGATCATGATCAGAAAAGCTCCCTTTCCCGCTCCGTAAAAAAGCCATCAGGCCATTTATCGATAAAATCGCCATCCTCGGAGATGCGTAATTCCATCAATTCTGTCCCGTTCTCTGTAGGCTTGGCATAGATGACGGCCACATCCTCTGGGCGTAAGGGCTTTTCACCTTCTTCAAGCTCTCCATTGGTCGTGTTTCGGATTAACCTGAGCAATCGCAATATCAAGTGCTCGCTGTGTGTTTCGATGATAAATTGATTGCCATTAATGTCGGCCTCATCCATACCTTTTTCCTTTGATGGTATGCGTTCATTAATGCAATTTGCAAAGAAACTTCCCAATTCTGCCTGCAACCTGGGGTGCAAATGAATTTCAGGCTGTTCAATGCAAATAATTTTGTGACCGGGATCTATATAACTGGGTAGAATGCCTTGGACAATAATGGGAAGAAGTTGACTAATGCCGAAGCCGACATCTGTGGGACTGACTTCGCATCCATTTTTTTTATCAATCAAGGCTAAGGTAAATAAATTGCGTTTAAAGCGCTCTACCTTGAGTTCATATCCCATTTCGAATTTATCAAACCAGTGATTAACATTTTCGACAATATCCGGTCGTTTAAACAAAATATCTGGCATGTATTTCCCGGATTTACCTACATCTGATCCTGCATTTCCCGAGAATGAATAAGCCCTACCTGGGAATTCTCTTAGTGGCCCTATATGAATAATTTTTTTAAGATATTGAGTAAGGAGGTCCGTTATTGGTAGGATAAAATCAATAGGAACAATTTGACGATATTCTTCTTGTCGATTGAACAAACCCGCATAAGCAATCAAAATAGGCAACGAGATATAATTCCAATAATGTGCTCGTCCTGCCAATCCGTAAGGGAAACATTTTGCAATCTTGATTATCCTGTCATTAGGCGGCATGCCTATTTGTGAAAAATCCTCGAAAGAATTATTATAAAATGAACATTCTATTTTTTCTAAATGACGTATTATTTTCTTTCTCGCCTTTGCTTCCTCCTGAGAATATAGTGGTAATGATTCCATCATATTCAAATCATCAGAAAAAAAACATTTGCTAATCTCTTTGTCACTTTTTGCATTATTCCCATAGTGTTGAGCATAATAATCCCAATTTGCTTTGATAAATTCTGAATTGAAGTTTATCGACTCCAAAAAGAGCATTGATTTTGTCAAACAATCTAAACCATCTCTTTTCCGCCCGAATATACGGGAAAACTTTGGAGACAATGTAATATTATTATAAACTAATAGCGGCTCCGGATTCCGCAGATAAAACAGGCGTATCGATTTCACAATCACATCACCTGTTTTATCCTTATGAAATGTGAACTCCAGTGTCATGACCTCATCTTCGCGAATTGGACGTGACTCCCAGCAAATATTAGCAATTTCTGGATCCCATATAAAATTGAATGAAAAAGACATTTTAAATTCATTTTTATCATCATGTTTATGAATAAATTCTGAATAGTCACCAAGATCCACTAAGTTTCCCCGTGACAGCAATGGCACTTCATCATTTGTTGATTCCTCCAATGTCTGTTTGAATAGCAGTAATGATTGGATGAATGAGCTTTTTCCAGAACTGTTCGGTCCATAAAGCAACGTGATAGGTTTCAGAGGAATGCGCTGCATCTTGCCAAAGGCCTTGAAATTTTCGATTCCTATTTCAGTGAACATATTTTCTCCTCGATCAGTGTTGCGTTATCAAAGCCCTGTTATAAAGCGACTTCTGTGCCAGGAAACGATTATATTTTCAACATATTGTAATTAAACGACATATTGCATTGCTTCACTCAAAGCATCGTGTCCTTGGACATATTATAGGTAATATTTATTTCGAACATAGTAACATTGGTTACTTTTCTCTTCGAAAATTAACAAGCTTATTGTTTATTATTACTTCAACATCAGCCGCAAATTTATCATCGTCGTCCAGCCTGGGCATTGTTTGCAGGAAGATTTTCAATTCCCTCAAGGTTCGCGTGCCGACGGCTTTTTCCACCAGCCCAATTGTTGCCGCCGGTTTTCCACATCTCATGATCATAGAGAATTCTCCTTTATCCTGCCTTCGACACTTTCCAAGCAAATAATGAATAATATCATCGTAGTGTAACTTTTACGTTCTATTTCTTGCATTATCTGTATTCACTTGCTTGTTCAGATACTCGATGTCTCCAATAGTCAGGAGTACGGTGAAGATGCATCACGGCTGTCACAATGATTTATTCTTCCTCATCACAGTATAGAATTCCATAGTGGAAACGGCCGACCAGAATTCTTCTGATTCCATTTCGCTGGAGGGGATAAGACATAGGGTTAATAGAGATCGCGTCCGTTCCTTTCTTGATCATGGATAAGAACTCCCGCCCCAATCCTTGTCTATGTTTATCATAGAAGATGGCCGCTTCGTTCATTTCCTGCTCTGCTTGGGAAGAAAAATGACTTTCTTCATCGCATTTTAGAGAACGCATCACTGTAGACATCATCGGCAGGTCTGCCCTGGATTTTACCTTGCCGGTATTCCTGATAGCGCCTTTCGGCTTCCTGAAGCCACAACTCTTCTGCTTCGGGGTCGTCGTAATTATCGAGACTTTTTATCAGGTCCATCGCCAGCCTTGCACGTTCCTCGGCGGAGAGAGTCAAAGCAGCTTCTTCTATTTTTCCCAAATTGGTACTCATAACCAGCCTCCTTTTCGCGGCATAAGAGTAGTCTTAACCTACGAAAATATCAACAGGTAATAAGTATTAACCAATGTCGTTGACTTAAGAAGTAATCCCCTTTTATTCTTCCTTTGCGAAAGGTGGATACATTTTGATTTTATTGACATTTTTTAAAATCTCCCCCCAACCCCTCTTTACCAAAGAGGGGAGCTTTAGCGCTTAAGTCAATGACATTGAGTGTCAACCTATATCCCGAATTTTTCTTTCGCGCGTTTGCGGAACGTGTGGGGTTTGATGTTGAGGAGTCGGGCGGCGGCTTCCCGGTTGCCGTCTTTAACTTTAACAGCTTCTTCGTAATATGCTTTTTCAAGATTGTGCAGGTGCACGTCCAGTTTCAGACCGTCAGGGGGGATGGTGACTATCGGAGCATTTGGTTGTTCTGTGTTGCCGGACGATTTCGGAAAAGAGGAACCCGGTGAAGTGATTTCTGGCGGTAAATCGTTTTCTTTGATGGCGCTGCCCTTGGAGAGGACAAAGGCCCTCTCGACGGCATTTTCCAATTCCCGGATGTTTCCCGGCCACGAATAGGAAAGGATGCGGCGCATTGCTTCCCGGCTGAGCTGCTTCTGCTGCCGGTAGCGGGAGTTATGGCGGTCAAGAAAGTATTCCACAAGAAGGGTAATATCCTCCGTGCGCTCCCGCAGGGCGGGCATGGGGATTTCAATCACCTTGAGCCGGTAGTAAAGGTCTTCCCGGAATTTTCCTTCGCTGATAAAAGCGGCCAGATTCCGGTTGGTGGCGGCAATAATCCGGACATCGGCGCGAATGGTTTTTGCGCCGCCCAGCCGCGTGATTGTCTTATCCTGCAAGACGCGCAGGATTTTGGCCTGGGCGGGCAGAGGCATATCACCAATTTCATCTAAGAAAATTGTGCCCCCGTCCGCCAGTTCGAATTTTCCCTTCTTCTGCTGTGTGGCCCCGGTGAAGGCGCCTTTCTCATGGCCGAAAAGTTCGCTTTCCACAAGGGTCTCCGGAATGGCGGCGCAATTTACGACGATCAGGGGTTCCTCTTTCCTTGTGCTGTTGTAATGGATGGCCTTAGCCACAAGTTCCTTGCCCGTGCCCGTTTCGCCTTGGATCAGAACCGCCGAGTCATACAGGGAGGCCGCCCGGACAGTGTCCATAACCCGCGTCAGCGCCGGACTTTTGCCGATCATTTGAAGGCCGGAAAATTCCCGGATGAGTTCATCTCGCTCTGCCTCTAGTTTTTCCTTGCGCAGACAGGTCGCGGCAATGTCCAGTGTTTCCGGCGACGGCGGCGTGATCCTGGGAAAGGTCGCCAGTGATAGACTTATTTCGGAGACAGCTTTCTGCTGCGGTCTCAGGAAACGAGGCGGTGTGATCTTGAGGAGCGTGGCGGGCACAATGCCTGATTGGGCCATGAGGAACCAAACGGTCTGCATCTGCGGCGTCCCGGATGCCGTGGCAATAAAACAGGCGGGCTGCCGATCGCGATACTCCTCCAGGATTTCCCGGCACCTTGCGCTCATGTTCAGGAAAAGGGCTTCGTAATCCGTCGGGTCAGGGATATCGATATTGTGTATCCGTGTGCGGACATCCCCCGCTCTCTTGAAAATCTCCTGCTGGAGCCGCTGGGCGTTGGGAAGGCTGTTCGGGTTGGTGAAGATATGGACGGCATGAAAAGACCGCTCCGTAAGCAAAGTGAGAACCGGCCCGTCGGTAAAGACGCCTTTCACAGCTTCGGGATTGTAAGGATCACGGTTGCCGGCAAAAGTAAAAAGAATATCCATAAGACTATCGTTTCTGTTTGTTTACATGTTTGCGTGGCAATCTAAAACCATGAGATTGCTTCACTTCGTTCGCAATGACCCGTTCATGTTTTCTTAGTATACATGCGAGACATTATGTACGACCATCTACGTGAAATTTTGTAGCACATTATTTATTTTAGTTCTGCTATTTTTTCTATTGATTTGGAAAGAGAGCGATCACCGAATAACACCTCTGATGATTTTGACCGTGACGCGCCTGTATGTCATTTACCCTTTGATATTGACCCCATCGCCCTTTCGTGCTAGGTAACCGCTTGTAAATTTGAAGATACGGACCCGTTGGATAGGTCTGTGCTTCTTTTTGGCAACCACTTAAGGAGGACATTGTGACTTTTCAGGAATTAATATTTGCTCTCGAACAATACTGGCACTCTCAAGGCTGCGTCATCCAGCAGCCCTATGATATGGAAGTCGGCGCGGGAACGTTTCATCCCGCCACCTGCCTGCGCGCACTGGGGCCCGAACCGTGGAACGTGGCCTATGTTCAACCATCGAGGCGTCCCACCGACGGCCGCTATGGCGAAAATCCCAACCGCCTGCAACACTATTATCAGTACCAGGTCATCATGAAACCCTCCCCTAAAAATATCCAGGAACTCTACCTCAATTCACTCAAAAGTTTCGGCATCGATCCGCTCGAGCACGACATCCGTTTTGTGGAGGACGACTGGGAATCGCCAACACTGGGCGCATGGGGACTGGGTTGGGAAGTCTGGCTCGACGGCATGGAAATTTCGCAGTTTACGTATTTCCAGCAGGTAGGGGGCTTTGACTGCAACCCCGTCTGCGCTGAGCTGACGTACGGAACGGAACGCATCGCCATGTACATTCAAGGGATCAACAATGTCTATGATTTGCAGTGGACCGACAAAATAAAATACGGCGACATTCATCATAAAGGTGAAGTGGAATTTTCCACCTACAATTTTGAAGTGGCAAACATTCCCATGCTGCGCAAGCTCTTTGATATGTATGAAGAGGAAGCCTTGCTCATTGCCGAGAAAAATCTGGCCCTGCCCGCCTACGATTACTGTCTGAAATGTTCCCATACTTTCAATCTGCTCAACGCCCGCGGCGCAATCAGCGTGGCCGAGCGGACCAGTTACATCGGCCGGGTCAGAAATCTGGCGCGCCTCAGCGCCGAACTTTACCTCAAGCAACGCGAAGAAATGGGGTATCCCCTTTTAAAGAACAACTAGAAGATCTGGAGACAAAATGAGTAACGAACTGCTTTTTGAAATTGGCACCGAAGAAATTCCCGCCGCGTTTCTGTCCAAGGCCGTCGGTGATATGGAAGAGATCATCCGCAAATCCTTAACGGAAAAACGCATTGGCTTTACCGGAATCAAGTGCCTGGCCACACCGCGCCGTTTGGTTCTTTATATTGAAGACATTTTGCAAAAACAGGAAGACCAGACGATCGAAAAGCTGGGACCGGCCAAAAAGACCGCCTTCGATGAAAACGGCCAACCGACAAAAGCCGCGCTGGGATTTGCCAGAGGGCAAGGAATGGAAGTCTCCCAGTTGGAAACCATTGTCACTGAAAAAGGCGAATATCTGGGCGCCAGCAAAACCATTGCCGGCCAGCCGACGGTAACATTGTTGCCCGAAATTCTGACCAGTTTTCTTCTGGCGATACCTTTTCGGAAATCCATGCGCTGGGGCAACCATGATTTGCGCTTTGCCCGTCCGGTGCATTGGATTCTGGCACTCTATGGCGGAAAAGTTGTTCCCCTGAAGATTGAAGATATTGAAAGCGGCAACATGTCCTATGGTCATCGCTTCATGAGCCCGGCTGCTTTCACCGTATCCGACTTTGCAGATTATCTGATCAAGACCAGAGAAAATTTCGTCATCGCCGATCCCGAGGAAAGAAAGAAATTCATTCAGGAAGAAGCCCAAAAGGCGGCTTCCGAGGTTGGTGGAAAACTTTTTTATACGGAAGACCTGCTGGAGACTGTCAGCTTCATTGTGGAATATCCCGTGATTGTGCGCGGTGGATTCGATGAAGCCTATTTAAAGATTCCCAAAGAAGTTCTGACAACCACGATGATCTCGCATCAGAAATATTTCCCCGTCGTTAACACCGAAGGAAAACTTCTGCCTTACTTCATTGCCGTGAGCAACACTAAGGCCCGCGACATCGCTGTGGTGGCCAGCGGAAATGAAAGAGTGTTACGGGCACGCCTGGCCGACGCTTCATTCTTCTTTGAGGAAGACAAGAAAGTTTCCCTGGAAGATCGGGTGGAGTCTCTTAAAAAAGTCGTCTTCCACACGCTTTTGGGAACGTCGCATAAGAAAGTAATGCGCTTCCGCAGGTTGGCGGTCAAGATTGCCGCCCACGTGAAGCCGTCCGTCAAGAAAAACGTTGACCGCGCCGCGCTTCTGGCCAAGGCCGATCTAGAATCGCTCATGGTGGGTGAATTTTCGGAACTCCAGGGCATCATGGGGCGCGAATACGCGCTTTTAGCCGGCGAAAAATCGGAGATCGCCAATGCCATCTATGAACATTATTTACCAATTGTCGCCGGCGGTGATCTGCCCCAAACGGATGAAGGCGCCATTGTCGCCATTGCCGATAAAATAGATACCATTGTCGGTTTCTTCGCGGTGGGTATGCCGCCAACAGGTACGGCCGATCCCTACGCTTTACGCCGTCAGGCGCTGGGTGTCATTAATATCATCTTGGCCCGGCGTTATGCTTTGAACCTGAATTTCCTGATCGATGAGAGTATGGCGTCACTGAAAGATGTTTTGAAAAAACCGGCTGACGACATCAAAAAAGACGTCTTGGAGTTCTTTAAGGGACGTTTGCAAAATCAGCTGATCGCCCAGGGTTATACTTACGATACGGTGGACGCGGTTCTATCCACGGACATTGGCGACCTTGTTTCGGTTATCGAAAAAATTCAAGCCCTGCAGGCTTTTAGGCTTAACCCGGAATTTGAACTCATCTCGGTCGCTTTCAAGCGAGTTGATAATATTTTAAAAGATTTCCGCGAAGCCCAGGTTGATGTCAATCTGCTTTCCCATGATGCGGAAATTAAATTATTTTCGTCATTAGAAAACATTAGATTGCGTGTAGAAAAAGGCATTGCTGAAAAAGATTTCAACACCGCCTTAAACAAACTTTCCGCCCTGCGTCCTCCTGTGGATGCTTTTTTTGAGCATGTCATGGTCATGGATAAAGATGAGAAAATCCGTTTCAACCGTCTATCGCTTTTGTCTGAAATATCAGCACTGTTCCACAAAATAGCCGATTTTTCAAAAATTGTGACCGCCGGCTGATCAACGGGCATTCCGGTATGATAGGTTTAATTTTAAAGCGCATGATTTGAGAATCGGTTTCATTGACATTCATTGAAGTGCTTGCTAAAATTATACTAGTTTTCGGCTTAGAAAAGAAGATGGAGAAATTGCCGCATGAGTTTCAATTTTAAACCCGATCCACTAGACAGCACGGATGAAAAGCTGCGAATACTTAAAAACCTTCAGGATATTACCAATCGCATCCATGCAGCAAAGAATACTACGCAAATACTGATTGACTTAAAAGACGGCATTTTGAATTTATTTAACGCATACTCCATCACGATTTACGTTGTCGATAAACTTCATAGTGAAATCTATTCGATGTTTCTGGCAGGCTCGCAGCTTAAGGAAATTCGCGTCCCGATCAGCAATCAAAGCATCGCCGGATATGTGGCCAATACAGGCAATATTATGAATATCAGCGATGCTTATAATCAGGCGGAACTCAAGGCCATTGACTCTCAGCTGAAATTTGATTCCACTTGGGATCAAAAGTCCGGATTCAGATCCAAACAAATTCTTGCCGCTCCGATCTTTTATGAAGATCAGCTCATGGGCGTTATCCAAATTCTCAACAGAAAAAAAAGCGACAGCAAATTTACTGAAGAAGAGGTTGGGCTGGCGGTTGAAATCGCCGAAGTTTTGGGCGTTGCCTTTTATAATCAGCAGCGATTCTTGCATCGTCGTAAAACACGCTTCGATTTTCTGATCACCCGTGGTTTAATCAACGATCAAGAAATGGAAGAAGCTTGGGCGGAAGCGCACGAGCATAAAGAATCCATTGAACAGCTCCTGATGCGCAAGCACAAGATTTCCAAGGCTGATATGGGTCACTCTTTTGAAGAATTTTACCGGTGCCGGTTTTTTGATTATAATGATAAATTCACTATCCCCGGCAATTTAATTAAAAATCTGAAAAAAGATTATCTCTGCCGTGAATTGTGGGTACCGATGGAAATCATCGATGGCTACATTCATGTGATTGTCGATGATCCCAACAATATCCTGAAAAGAGACACCATCGAAAATCTACTGAAACCAAATAAAATTAAATATGACGTTGCCTTGTCTGAAGACATCTTGAAATTTATTAACCTCTTTTTTCACTCCTCCGACAACGGACATTCTTTTACCGAGATTTTAGGCAAACTGGATGATGAAGATAAAGGCTCCGATGATGAGGACGGCTCCGACTTGGTCACGGAATCCGACAGCGTGATCATGCAACTCATCAATAAAATTATTAATGATGCGTATGCCCGCCGGGCATCTGATATTCATATTGAACCGAATATCGGCAAAAAAAACGTGGAAATCCGTTTCCGTGTTGACGGCGACTGCGCCGTTTACCAGACGGTTCCATTCAGTTACCGCGCCGCGGTTGTTTCCCGCATCAAGATTATGTCCAATTTAGATATTACCGTTAAAAGACTGCCCCAGGACGGCAAAATTAAATTTCGGCGTTCCAATGGCGAAGAATTGGAGCTCCGGGTGGCTTCAATTCCCACACAAGGTGGCGTCGAAGATGTCGTCATGCGGCTTTTGGCCAAAGGGGAAACCATGCCGTTGGAAGACATGGGCTTATCAAAACGTAATTATGATGAACTGCTCGAAATCATCGCCAAACCCTACGGCATGATTTTAGTCGTCGGCCCGACAGGCTCCGGTAAAACAACCACGTTGCACGCAGCGCTTCACCATATTAACCGGCCGGACAGAAAAATCTGGACAGCCGAAGATCCTGTGGAAATTACCCAATACGGTTTACGTCAGGTGCAAGTACAACCCAAAATCGGTTTTGATTTCGCAGCAGCTATGCGCGCATTCTTACGCGCCGATCCGGATATCATTATGGTTGGTGAAATGCGCGATTTTGAAACCGCCAAGATCGGCGTCGAAGCATCGTTGACCGGTCATCTGGTTTTCAGCACCCTGCACACCAACAGCGCACCGGAAACCATCGTCCGACTGTTGGATATGGGCATTGATCCGCTGAACTTCGCCGACGCTCTGCTGGGCATCCTTGCCCAGCGTCTTCTGCGCACACTGTGTAAAAACTGCAAAGAGTCGTACCATCCCAACAAAGAAGAATATGACGATATTGCGAATAGTTACGGCGAAGAGGCCTTCGCCAAGCTCAATATTCCCTATAACAATGATTTCAAACTTTTCCGCCCTAAAGGATGCGACTTATGCGACAAAACCGGCTACAAAGGCAGAATGGGCATTCACGAACTTGTAGTGGCCACCGACAGCATTAAAAGATTGGTGCAAAAACGCGAAACGGTTGAAGTCATGCGTAACAAAGCTATGTCTGAGGGTATGACGACGCTGCTTCAGGACGGTATCTTAAAATCACTAAGAGGTTTGACGGATTTCAAACAAGTTCGCCGAGTCTGCATTAAATAATCTTATTTAATCATGACCAACAGCATCTTAAACTTCGTTACGGCTTTGAGCGCGTGAGTCTTATTGGCCGGCATAATGATCATTTCACCTTCTTTCACCGAATAGTTTTTTTTATCAATGGTGATTTCAGCCTCACCTTCCAGCAAATGGACCACCGCATCAAAAGGCGCCGTGTGTTCACTTAAGCCTTCTCCCTGATCGAATGCAAAGACCGTCATCGTTCCAGCAGGTTTCCGGATGATTTCTCGGCTGACGACGGAATGTCCCTGATAGGCAGCCATGTCTTTGAGATAAAACGTATGGGGCATGTCTCCTATCTGTGTAATATTCTCAGTCATGTTTTTTCTCCTTTTCTGGGCAGAGGGTATTGAAAACACTTCATAATCTTTCTTAGCTTTCATGAACTAAATCATTAACATTGTAATTGACTTAAGTCAAAATTTGTTATTGTCTGTTTTATTGAAGATATGGATTACATATGTGTCGACCGCTGGTCAGTTGGCGTTTATTATAGTTAAATTTCTTGAGAAAAAACCCCGATACTGGTATGAAACTCAAGTATTGAGAAAATATATTTTAAGGATGGTTATTTATGCAAAACCCTAATTTCAGTTCCGGCCCTTGCAGCAAAAGGCCAGCATGGAGTATTGACGCGCTGAAGAGCGCGCCGGTCGGCCGCTCACACCGTTCCGCGTTGGGCAAAGAAAGAATTGTCAAAGCCACCAATGAAACACGGAAAATATTAAATATTCCGGCAGATTACCTTGTGGGCATTCTGCCGGCTTCCGATACGGGCGCTTTTGAATGCGCGATGTGGTCACTTTTAGGCCCCAAACCGGTTACCGTATTGGTCTGGGAAAGTTTTTCCGAAGGTTGGGCAACCGATGTAGCCAAACAACTTAAACTCAATCCGACAGTTATCAAAGCCGACTACGGCAAACTTCCCGATCTCAGCAAAGTGGACTGGTCAAACGATGTGGTATTTGTCGCTAACGGCACCACCAGCGGCGTCAAGGTTCCAGACTACAACTGGATTCCGGCCAATCGTGAAGGCCTGTCTCTGTGCGACGCGACCAGCGCCGCGTTTGCAATGGAAATCGATTGGAGCAAGATCGACGTTTTGACCTTCTCCTGGCAGAAATGTCTCGGCGGCGAAGCAGCGCATGGTATGATGGTTATGAGCCCCAAAGCGGTCGCGCGTCTGGAATCCTATACACCTCCCTGGCCGATGCCTAAAATTTTCCGTCTGAAAAAAGGGGATAAAGTCAACAAGACCATCTTTGACGGTGACGTTATCAACACGCCTTCGATGATCTGTGTAGAAGACTATCTGGACGCACTGAATTGGGCAGGCAAATTCGGCCTCGATGGTTTGATCAAAAAAAGCCAGGGCAACCTGAAAGTGGTCGAAGATTGGGTTGCCAAAACAGACTGGATCGAATTCCTGGCCGATGATCCCAAAGTCCGCTCCAACACGTCCGTTTGCCTCTCGGTGACTCATCCCAAAGTCAACGCACTGGGCGCTGATGAAAAGGGCAAATTCCTCAAAAGCATCACTTCAGACCTGAGCAAGAAAAATATCGCGCACGACATCAACTCCTACAAAGATGCGCCCGCCGGTTATCGTTTCTGGTGCGGCCCGACCGTCGAAGAGGCTGATCTCAAGATGGCACTTCCCGAACTGGAAAAAGTTTTCAACGAAAAGGTAAAAAGCCTTTAACTTAAAAACAACTTGGAAAACGTTATGAAACGAGTATTAGTCAGCGATTCCATGGCTCCCGAAGTCGCGGAAATATTAGGCAACGCACCGGGTATCAAAGTGGATGTAAAAACCGGCATGAAGCCCGAGGGGTTAAAAGCGATTATTAAAGACTACGACGCCCTGATCGTTCGTTCGGCCACCAAAGTCACAGCCGAGATTATCGAAGGGGGCGCGAAGCTTTCCGCCATCGGCCGCGCCGGTGCCGGTGTCGATAATATCGACATTACCGCCGCCAGCAAACGAGGTATCGTCGTAATGAACACGCCGGGTGGAAACACGATCACCACCGGTGAGCACGCCATCGCCATGATGGTGTCTCTGGCGCGCAAAATCCCCCAGGCCACCGCTTCAATGAAAGCAGGCCTTTGGGAAAAAACAAAATTCATGGGAAACGAATACTGCAATAAAACCCTGGGGGTCATCGGCCTGGGCAGAGTCGGTGCCGTGGTGGCGGACCGCGCCATCGGCCTGAAAATGAATGTCATCGCCCATGACCCGTTTATTTCTCCGGAAGTCGCGGAGAAAATGGGGGTAAAGATGGTCAGCATGGATGAACTCTATGCCAATTCGGATTTCATCACCGTGCATTCGCCGCTCGCCAAAGAAACAAGAAATCTGGTCAATGAAGCATCCTTTGCTAAAATGAAAAATGGCGTCTTCCTGATTCACTGCGCCCGCGGCGGCATCGTCAATGAAAAAGCGCTGTACAACGCCCTTCAGTCCGGCAAAGTCGCCGGTGCGGCCATTGACGTTTTTGAAGAAGAGCCGACCAAAAACATGGAATTGATTGGGCTGGACAACGTCATATGCACACCGCATCTTGGCGCTTCCACCGACGAAGCGCAGACCAATGTGGCCATCGCCATCGCCCACCAGATTGCAGCCTATTTTGCAACCGGCGAAATCAAAGGCGCGGTCAATTTTCCCTCCGTCAGTGCGGACGTAATGGCAATGATCCGCCCTTATCTGGATCTGGCGGAAAAATTAGGAACCTTCCAGACGCAGTTACTGACCGGCGCGATTCAGGAAGTCACTATTGAATACAGCGGCGAGATTTTAAATCACAATGTCGCGCCCATCACCATATCTCTGATCAAAGGGATTCTGGACCCAATCCTGACGGAAACCGTCAACTACATCAATGCACCGGTCATCGCCAGAGAAAGAGGGATTAAGATTGTCGAAGTCAAAAGTACCGAAACCAAAGATTACACCAATATGATTGCCCTAACCGTCAAAACATCGAAAGAATTTAGCCAAACGGCAGGTGCTGTTTTTGGTAAAAAAGATCTCCGGATCGTGCGGGTAAACGAATTTTCAGTGGAAATCATACCCGAAGGCTATATGCTGGCCGTCTCCAACGACGATATGCCGGGTGTTATCGGCAATCTGGGAACCACGCTGGGCGACAATAAAGTCAATATCGCCCGTCTGCACCTGAGCCGCGATGCTCAGGCGAAAAAGGCACTGGTCGTCCTGAACACCGATTCTCCCGTAGCATCGGACGTTCTGGATAAATTACGGAAATTACCACACGTGGTTTCCGTCACACCGATAAAGATGTAGGAAAGAATATATTCATGGCTAATGTTGCGGTTGTAGGCACTCAATGGGGTGATGAAGGAAAAGGAAAGATTGTTGATCTTTATACATGTAATGCGGATGTTGTCGCCCGTTTTCAGGGTGGCAACAATGCCGGGCATACCTTGGTGGTTTGCGGCAGGAAAACGATTCTGCATTTAATTCCCTCGGGAATCCTGCATGATCATAAAATCTGCGTCATCGGCAACGGTGTTGTCTTTGACCCCAAAGTTTTTCTTCAGGAAATCGATGAACTAAACGAAGGAGGGCTGCTTCCCGCTTCGACAAAGCTTTACATCAGTGAAAAAGCCCATGTCATTATGCCTTACCACCGCAGCATCGATCAGGCGCGTGAGGCCCGCAATTCCGGTAAAAAAATCGGCACAACCGGTCGCGGCATCGGCCCGGCATACGAAGACAAAGTCGCACGTACGGGCATTCGTGTGGGTGACCTCTATGAACCCCAGTTGTTCTTGGAAAAATTGCATCACAGCCTTGAGGAGAAAAATTTCTTATTGAAAAATTATTTCGGCGTTGAGCCGCTGGATCCCCAGGCCATAGCCGATGAATATCTGGCTTTCGCCGAAAAAATAAGGCCTTACGTCGCCGATACATCGCTCATCCTGGACAGGGAAATCAAGAAAGGGAAAAAAATCCTTTTCGAAGGAGCGCAGGGATGTCATCTGGATGTCGATCATGGGACCTATCCGTATGTTACCTCTTCCAACACCGTTTCCGGAAACGCTGCCTGCGGAAGCGGCATCGGACCCGGCTCTATTTCCAACGTGGTGGGCATCTGCAAAGCCTACACCACGAGAGTTGGAGAAGGACCTTTCCCGACGGAGTTAAAAGACGCCATTGGCGATCATCTGCAGAAAGTGGGCCAAGAATTTGGCGCAACAACCGGCCGCAAACGTCGTTGCGGTTGGCTTGATATGGTTTTAGTACGTCAGGCCGTGCGCGTATCCGGCATTTCCAGGCTCGCCATCACAAAGTTGGATGTTCTGACCGGACTTACTAAGCTTAAAATATGCGTCGGTTATAAAACAGAGCAGGGCGAATTTACCGAAGCGGTTCCAGCCAGTTTAAAAATATTTTCGACCTGTGAACCGGTCTATGAAGAATTGGACGGCTGGAAGGAAAATATAGCAAGCGCCCAGAAAATCAGTGAACTTCCCGTAAACGCACAGAAATATATCAGTCGTTTAAAAGAATTATCCGGCGCCGGCATTGCTCTGGTGTCCGTGGGCGCGGGACGAGAGGAAACGATACAGTTGGAAAACCCCTTTGATAATTAAAATATATCAGTTTCTTCTTGACACACCTCTTGCTAGCTGCTAGAGAACCTTGCTGTCAAATAACGATCAAACAGTGGGCCGTTAGCTCAGCGGTAGAGCAGCGGACTTTTAATCCGTTGGCCGCGGGTTCAATCCCCGCACGGCCCACCAAGAATA
>CAIVDK010000440.1 GCA_903904655.1 uncultured delta proteobacterium
AAATTTGAGGCAATTCGCCCCAAAATCACCCCTTGACAATAGAACGTACGTTCTACTATATCTTTGCGCTTCTGATCGTATTGATTCGTTCGAAGCGAGGAAGACATGTCATTGCCAGCAGCCGAGTACAGGCCACGCCACCCGCAAGACTCGGATTATTATCATTGCGTAGAAGATTATTTTGAAACCTTAGTGCGGGATTACGATGAACATTTCTCAAGGGATTACGGCTTCTGGCGGCCTTATATCGAAAAGGTGATCTACCGTTACCTGGATTGCGGCGACCTTAGTCATGGCTTTGCTCGTGTGAAATGCAAAGACTGTGGCCACGAATACCTGCTGGCATTTTCCTGTAAACGCCGTCATTTCTGTCCTTCCTGTCACCAGAAGCGCGTGGTGGAATTTGGGGAGTGGCTCTGCCTGGACGTCCTTAAAAAGATACCCCACCGTCATTTCATATTCAGCATCCCGAAGATTCTCCGCCGTTATTTTCTGTATGATAGAAAACTGCTCGCTGCCCTCAGCCGCTGCGCCTGGGAATCCCTGAAAGTATTTATGCAGCAGGTCGTGCCGGAAAAGGACCCTTTACCCGGCGCAGTCATCGCCGTCCAGACTTTCGGCGACTTCCTCGGTTTCAATCCCCACTGCCACATCCTCCTGACGGACGGCTGCTTTTATGGAAACAAAGGCATGTTCCGCGTTGCGCCGCCTTTGGAATTAAAAAAGCTGGAGGCCATATTCCGCCACAAGGTATTCAAGATGCTCCTGAAGAAAGGCAAGATCACCGAAGAAATGGTCAGGATGCTCTCCGCATGGAAACATTCCGGTTTCAATATCTTTTGCGGCAACCGCATATCACCCAACGATGAAACGGCTATGGAAAACCTGGCACGTTACATCATTCGTGCTTCGTTCTCTCAGGAACGCATGAAGTATCTGGATCAGGAAGGCACGGTCGTCTATACGGCCAAGGACAAAAAGACAATCAAGAGTTTCCCGGCTTTGGAATGGTTGGCGGCGATGTGTTCACACATTCCGAACCGGGGCGAGCAGATGGTGCGGTACTATGGATATTACAGCAATGTCTCTCGCGGCAAAAGGAAAGAAAAAGGAACGGACGATGTCATTCCCTGCATCCTCGAACCGCAGGACGATATGAAGGCATTAAGGAAAGGTTGGGCGCGGCTGATCCAGAAAATATACGAGGTGGACCCCTTGGTCTGCCCGAAATGCAAGGGTACCATGCGCATTATCAGCTTTATTGAAGACCCATCGGTCATCCGGGACATCCTCACCCATCTGGAACTCTGGCTTATCCGGTCAAGGCCGCCGCCGAAAATCCATGATCCGCCAAACCGTGAATCCGCCACTGCTGATCTCCTAATCCAACCACACACCAACGTTATCTACGGCGACCCCGAATACTCCTGGGATGATTACATACAGTCATGACGTCATAACGCATCACATAAAAATGCGTGATGGTGAAGTCTGTCTGAATTCTGGCGATAATGTCAGTTTTGCGGGTGAAACGACCAAAAGGTGAACGGATTTTTCGGAAGGATGGCTGTCGCAATGTGCCTTCAACGCGGTCATCGGTGCAGCAACCCACATCTTGTGGTCAAGATTTTCTTGACATACAAGACCGCGTTTATTATAGTCCCTCTCACAAAAAGGAAGTTCTTATCAATAATACCGGCAAATGTGATCACTTTTGCCACTTCCGGCAATATTAATCCCTTTATGACACGTCCAAAAGCCTTCATAAAAGCAAATAAAATAAAGTGTTCCGGCAATCATAGCATCTACTTATCAGTAAAATTTGGTCAGACAGAATTTATTGCTAATCATTTGAAAGGTGCAACGAAAAAATCAGCTGGAGCGTAGTGATCGGCTGGATTGACGTTAAATTGGACTCATATCGTAGCAATTGAAAGGTTGCTTATGTATACGTCACGAACTTCATTGAAGAACCCAACGTACTTATTATTATCGCAAGGTATTGACTTGCCTGATAACTCTTCCTTCCCATTCAAGTAGAGTTTCAGATTGTTCGAATCAATGCGGATTGACACTTTGTTTGGCTCTGTTGTTTTAATGTCCCATTTTGAATTGTATTCTTCTATCAAGCGCCAAGCATATTTATGCTCGCAATGCAATACGCCGCCAAACTCGTTATTTCTGGTCTCAAATCGCAGCATATGAAATCTTTCTTCATTCTCGTAATTAAAGATAAAGTTAAACACAGCTTCATCTCCAATGTGCAAATCAAAGTTAACTTCAGTATTATTGCCTGCGTAATCTTCAGTAACGAGAAAAGAATGTGTGCGTAGTGGGCGGAAGAGCTTAAACTCAATTTGCCTCTGGCTTGAATTATAAACCGGAATACCGCTTATGACCTTCCAGATTTTTTCTTCTATAAATCTTATTTTTTCCAATTTTGATATCGTATGGTTCATTAATCCCAAAGCAATTTGCCCAAGACCAATATCCAGAGGTTGCTTGTCCTCGAGCTCGGCTAAAGGGTGCATGTAATTGCGGAACCCTTTAAATTTCTCAAATGTATCGAAAAATTCTGGAGCGATAACTCCCAACTCCTTTGCCAGTACTATCTTTTCTGCCAATACCAATTTCTCAAAGTCTTTTAAAGAACCACCTCTCTTCTTAGGGTAGGAGAAAGGTGGACTTTTGATTTTATTGATATTTAGCGCAAGCACATTCGATAGTATCCCTTCTAGAGTGGACATAGAGAGGTATAACATGCTTCTGTGTGCATTTATGATCGCCAGACTATCAATCTCTGTGAGAATAGTCCTTATAATCTGTGACAGTTCGGGGTCGGACAGGAAGTAGAGATCTTTGCTTGTAGCCTCCAATTGGATTTGGACAGTATGCATATTCTTCCTCCATTTAACGTTTGACTTCAGCGGCGTAGCAAAATTCGCCATATTTTGCGGAGTCCGCTGGAAGAAATTGTTAGCAATTTTAATAGAGCCGTGCCGTGCAAATTTGCTATATATAAAATTGTGGATGTTCCTACGAGCAAGTAACAGACGAAGCTTGGTGCTAGACCAAGACCCAATATCTCGATTCTCGCAAGCTCCACTTGTATTCTGAGTACAATGCTTAATAAAATAATTAGCGGAAATGCCGCCGTGTACAAAAAACAAACCCAATTTGAAAACAACGGGTATTTATCAAGGTAATCCTCGCCCTCCCTTGTAAATACCCGTGATCCGGTATATTTCTTATTTAGTAGATCTTCCAAATGGTGGATGTAGCCATACTGCCGTTCAATTTGGATCACTATTTGGTAATACCTAGAAGATACCCCAAACACCAGCAACCAGAGCATAGTTCCGAATAAATTGGAACTTTTGTCTACTGTAACGCCAAATTCTTTGTTTATGTAATTGCTTAATGCTCCATTTACAAGGTCAGTCGATGTGACTTGTAACGAGAAGAAGGCGAGTATCACCAATAGTGCATAAAACAGCGTGTCGCGCTGTTTTATGCTGGAAAGGTGAATTTCGTATGTATCTTTGTAGTGAGAGCAGAGGTTGTTAAACTCTGCCTCACCCAAAGAAATGCCCGTGCTATTTTGCTGCATCGTTTAATGCCTTGACGATTGCCTCTTGGGTAAAACTCATTGCCCAGCTAGCGCCCGAATTTAGTAATTGCTCTGGGCTGTCATTCGTCTTATCGAGCTTGACCGCAACAAGTTTGTTGCCGTGCTCTTTGCTTTTTGCAATCTCATAATTTAGCCAGTTCTTGTAGCCAATTTCTTTGTGATCCTTGTGCTGCTTATTGGCTTCTTTGCCAACGAGTACAACAGTGTAATTGGCTTCATTGATTTTTTTGGACAATACTTGTTTAACGACTGACACTGACCAGCTGTTGATTTCAGTAGATGAAAGGTCGCTGAAAGAAAAATCGAAGTTTGGATTTGCATCCCAAGCTTTAAGTAAAACCTTGTAATGCTTGTCATTGTCATAATCGAAGCTGACGAAAACGCTTTTTTTAGCCATATCAATCTCCTTGAAATGTGTTGCTATCTATGAGGTCTCAGCGGCGGTACTCCGGCCGCAGCCCTTTGTTAGCAACAGGTTTGTTAACTACCGAAACTACCTGTCTTTTTGTGACAGTCCCAACATAAAATTTCACAATTACTCATAGAATCTCCACCGTTTGCGTTCATATGGTGCGCCTCCCAAGCACCACGTCCCTCACGGCCTCTGTTTTCCCACACAAGTAGCTTATTGCATTTTGTGGTATTGTGATCATGACGATCCCTTTTGCATTCACATTTTCCTTCCGCACGTGACCATGCTTTTTTCACTGTTTCTTCTGAAAATGCCATTTTGTTATCTCCTTTTTCACGGTTGCTAACGTCACGCCTCACCGACGGCATGCTAGCCCCGGGCCGTACGAGTGAAGGCAGTTGTTGGAATCTGTCATGCGAGATTCACCACCATCGGTTTCCCTCCAGGATCCTTCTGATTGCAGTCCGGCATATAGTGGTCGTAGAGATACTTCTCGATTCCGTCCCGATTAGATTGCATTGCAATCTCAGCATACTTAAATCCACACACGTCGCTTTTCGCGTGTGTCTTAATGCATTTGTTCTCTTCTGAATCCACCAGATGCTCCACCAGGCGACGCTCCAAATCATCCGCCTGTCCGACATAGAAGCACTGCCATTTGTCGTTCTTTAACTTAAGCCAAAGCAGATAGACCCCGGCGCTACGAGGAACGGATGTTTTCACTTCGGCTTCATTGTACTGTGAGTGAAACGATGACCATCTGATCTGCATATTTTCTCCTTTCTGTCCTAACGACCAAGCTCACCGGCGGAAATGGAGCGTAGCTGAATTGACGACAGGGACGGTGTAGTGCCTTGTTTGTTGAACCGAGGATTGAAACGACGCTATGGCATCGTCTCAATCCCTATTGGTTAGCCGCTCCCTGCCTTTATTGTCCACTCATTAGGTCCTGATTTTGAATCTTTAGGTAAATCATTTGTATCGAGACGTGGAAGTATCAAGGGATTATCTTGGTTTAAGTCAGCAACACCTACTTTTGTTGTAAGCCCAACGTAACAGTTCCGGTCTTTCAGAATTGACAACAAGGATTCATTGTATGCGCCGTAGGGATAACACATGATCCAACGATCTGGATCAGAGCCAATTTTTTTCAAAAATTCGAGGGATAAATCAATTTCTTTCTTTTGGTTATCTTCTGAAATCGAATTGAGCCAATAATGATCGAATCCATGACTGCCAATATACATGCCGTTTCTTTGCAAACATGATATCTGATCAATGTTCATATAAAGCTCTTTTGAGAAAGCTTGCTCATCGTTTGACACGAACTTTTTAAATAACTCATTCACGATGACGCTACGTAATTCTTCAGGCAATTCGAGCTGCAGCATGTATTTCACAAACATTACCTCAGACGTATCATAACGACTTGGAACCCCACACCTTTGCCAATAGGATTCTTTTGATTCCAGATGATATGCTGAACGGTTCTCGTCTAAAGACTGGTTGATGTAGTTGACCAAAACACTCTTGTCTGGAACACAGGCAAGGGTGAAATGGATTTTGTTTACATCTAAAACCCGATTTTCAAAAATGCATTTTGCCGGGGGGAAAAAACAACCTGATAGCATTTCCTTATCTAAGACAGGGAAGACCTCAGTAAAGTGATCTATGTATGCATCATCAAAGGTAAGTAATAAAGGATTCGGGGGCAACTTAGATCCGGATTCAACGGAATCCATCAGGTCGTAAGCACTTATAGGATTGTAATGCTTCTTTATATAGGCAATCTGTTCTTTGAAATCAGCAACGGTAAGCCCCTTAATTTCAGGATATCGAGAATGTTTCAATTCCCTCACATAGTGATACATGACGATGGTCAGGCTATTCATAATGGTGTCCCTCACAATAAGTTAGGTCGATCTTGGTCGCTATCCCCTTTTACGGTTCGGTAAGTTTGCCCTGCGGGGGCGTTTATCATATAGTCGATTTCAACATTTTCCTTGGAGAATGGTTCAAAATAATTGGGGATCACGATGCCATCTCCCGTCTCACGACGTGTAAATCCTGACGACATGAGATCTTCGTCGTCGATTCCGGCGTTGAAGAAGTCGAGATACTCGGCGTTTAAATTCTTTAAAAGAGACGTCCACTGACCCTGCAAACCGCTTAATGCACTGGATGGTCCAATGAAGTCGACGATTCTTATGGCTCGGGACATCCCATAGCTACAAACCCTTGTAACAATTACTCCGGTGGTCTTCATTCCGTCCCGAATCATGTATATCTGATAGCGATAAATGGGATGCCGAAGATAACGATTGATCAAATAGATTGGGCTTTTGCGTGGCAGGTCCTTTTGTAACAGAAAACAGTCTGCTGTACCGTTAGTAATGTCGGTTTCCGAAGCTTTCTCAATTCTCTTATTAGTGTCCTGAGCTCCTGCAGTAACGAAAGACTGACCAGAGTCTTTTGTGATGATAAGATGATAATCCGATATTTCGGGATTGAGAATGAAATAGTGGCTCAGTCGTCCCGTTTGATAACCCCTTGCCCGATATATGGGTAAAGACATGGCACTGGCTGCGACGGTCGACAGGATGTCTGGCTTTATGGTGTCTTCTAAGTGAGAAAGAAGGTACCGTCCCAGCTTGTTTCCTCGGGCTTCGTCTCTGACCTTCCAAATGGCCATCCAGCAGAGTCGTCCAATCTCGATCTCGGGGTCGAATTGAGACAATGGTATGAAACCGAGCACACCGTGTATCGTTTGGGTCTGCCTCTCAATACCAATGACGAAGTTGTATCGCCCACGTGTTCGATCAAGATGCTGCCAGTCGAGCAATTCCTTGCAGGTGACAAAGATATGGTTCTTTCTCCAGTGTTCGTCGATGAATTGGACGAGCGCGTTACCGTCGGATTCTTGTGCCAAGCGAATCTCATACATTTCGTCTTTTTTCCTCTTCTGTGGATTGAAATTTCTTGTTTGGCCGACGTCACCTGCATGAGCTGGTTAGCCATTATTTATAATTGCCTTCACTTTTTCCCACAGGTTTCGGCAACATTGGCCGATACAAGATTGACTCCATCGAAGATGTCTATATCTTCGCCTTTCTTGCCATTGCATGGCTTGCACAAAGGAACAATGTACCAACTCTTGTCAGTTTTACTATCTTTTTGTACATGTCCGCCAACCTCTGGGAGATTACGACAATCATTGACCATGCAACGATTGGCCTTTTGACGACTGAATTTCATCCAGTGATCAAGCCAACTTTTGCAGTTGCATTTATTTACCGCAGTTCCGTTTAGATTCTTAACTTTCATAACTTCCTCCTTGGGTTGTCTTGGCATCTAAGCGGTGGCGTATCAAGGTGCTTCCAAGTAATGCCAACACACTTGTTCGCGCCGTCCGCTTGAGCGCATTGTTAGCCCTTCTCTCATCAGAGTATCTTATAATTTGGTGCCACTCCGAAATCTGTCGGGCTTATACTGTCCACCATCCTGAACCTGGATATTCGAGCAGAAAGTGCTGAACCAGTCTCCTAATCCCATGTTTTTATTCCTCCAAGGCTAACGAAAAGATCACTCGCCGGCCTCGACATGTGGCTGTTTGCACTGATGGAATCCAGGTCGGGTGCATTTACTTAGCTGAAAATATCTCCATGCTTCATTGCCCGATTTATAACATCCCATCTATCATTATAGTGTTCATATTTAGATCCTGCCCGTTGTGAAGCCGCAGACAAAATAATGCAGAATTCTTCCGTGTGCCTGGTAAATCTTTCATTGTATCGGTCGGTTTCCTTGTATAATCTTTTCCCATGATAGATGTCCTTGGAATCCGCATAATGAGCCAGCTTCTTTTCAATTATTTTCGAGTCTATCACCATATGACAAAGTTCGTGCAAAATTAATGCGTCTAAATCTTCAATAGAATCATTAAGCCTATCTAAATTAATTAAAAATACATCAGCATGAATCTTTGTGTTTCGAAAACAAGACCCAACATCTACTCTGTAACCCGCCTCACACTGCGCATTCTCTCTCTATCTCGTTGAAATATGTCATTCACTTGGTTCAGAAAATCTGAATCGGGATTTCCAAATAAAACATCATGCTTGAAATTAATATTATCGATGGTCAAACCCCAGAATTCTCTTTTAACATCTATAATGTATTCTTGGAAATTAAATTCGAGTACTTCATTTGATAACTTATTGATTTTGTCAGTAATCTCTTTCGGTGTCATGTCCTCGCCAGCTAACAATTAATATACCAAGTTGATATTTTCCGATATTTTGTGTGATCCTACATTAGTTCAAAAAAAATGAAAAGAAATAAATGTGTCATAAAATCAAATATTATTGAACTTTTGCCATTGGGTATTTTTGGGCAATGAAGACTAACCCCGATGCATTGCGCTATCTGGATAGTTCGCGGTTTCCCTTCATGTTGTAATAACTGTAAGTAATACACCCAGTATACAAACAATCACAGTTTGAGTACAATAAAGCCAAGCAGGAATTAGTTCAGCTGTTTTTGATAATAAGAAAGCATATGGTCTGACAATAATAACGCAGGCAGCAATCGAAAATAAAAGTAAGAATGGGAAGCCAAACAAACGTCCATAACTAAGCAAAATAGTACCTATGATTGACCAGATGCTGAATTTAATTTCAAACCAAACAGTAATACCACGCCATGCAACTTCAAACGGGAAAGCAATCCAACCAAATGGTCCTCTATCTGTAATAGCTATAAGGATTACAA
>CAIVDK010000441.1 GCA_903904655.1 uncultured delta proteobacterium
AAAAGGAAGAAAACGATTTCTCTGCAAATCAGCAATTCATCAGAAGTCACAATCTACGCGCCTTACTTTACACCCGTCGCGGAGATAAACCGCTTTGTTGAAGAAAAACAGACCTGGATTGACCGGGCCATGCGCAAGCAAGCCAAGTTGCTCGTTTCGCATAAAGAGAAAACCTATGTGACTGGTGAAAATTTTTATTATCTGGGCCAAGCCTATCCACTGGAAGCCTTTTTTGAACCACTGGAAAATACAGGCGTTATTTTCTGGAATAACCGCTTTTTTCTGAACTGCCCCGCAGACACAGAAATGAGAAAACATTACTTTGTTTCCTGGTATAAGAAAAAAGCACGGCCATATTTAAGTGAGCGGGTTGATTTTTACGAGAGCATGCTTAAGCTTACGTCAAAAGGCCTTCGGATAACATCCGCCGAGAGGCGCTGGGGGTCCTGTTCGGAAGATAATCATTTATCATTCAGCTTCCGCCTGATCATGGCACCGCCTGAGGTGATTGATTACGTTGTGGTGCATGAACTGATGCACATCCGGGAGAAAAATCATTCTTCAAAATTCTGGAACTTAGTGATAGAAGTGATTCCGGATTACAAGGCGCAGAGGCGCTGGCTTCGTGAACATCAGCACCATTTTAATCTGTGAGCAGAACTCGAAAGGACTTAAGACATCTTATTTTATGGATATTATTGAAACCATTGACCTCACGCACCGGCCATTTCTGTCCGAACGTTTCCGGCAAATGAATTTATACATTTCAGACTATACATTCACCAATATCTATCTATTCCGCAATATCGGCCGTTATGAAATATTGAGAAAAGATTGCGGAACTTTCATTTCCGCCTACAACCGTCAGAATCAGAATTACATCATGCCGCTGGATAACCCGCAGGCCTGCTCCCCGGACACGCTCAGGCATTTATTGAATGACGGCAATTTTTTCTTTCCGATCCCTGAAGGATGGCTGCCCTTTTTTCCAAAAGATGAATTTTGTGTCACGTCCGACGACAGCGAATCGGATTATATTTACCTGACTTCGAACATGGCGTCATTCGCCGGAAAACAATACACCCGTCACCGCAATCACCTGAATCAGTTTATCGGCGCATCCCATCCCGTGCAACGGCCGCTGTCCGATGATACCCTTCTCGACAGCCTGAAAATTTTGCGCCAGTGGCAAGACGAATCCGTTGTCACCGCCAGCAAAACCGATTTTGCAGTATGCACGGAGGCTTTGCAAAAAGCCTCGGCGCTTGCGCTGTGGGGCACAATATATTACATTGAAAATGAACCGGCGGGATTCATCATTGGCGAGGCGCTCAACAAAGATACGTTCTGTCTGCATTTTGCCAAAGCCTCCAAAAAGTATCATGGCATTTATGAGTTTATGTTCAACGACACGGCCATAAAATTGCAGTCGCAATATAAATATCTGAATCTGGAAGAGGATCTGGGCAACAAGAATTTACGGAAAACAAAAGGTTCTTATGGCCCGGAATGCATTTTAAAAAAATATCGCGTCAGTCTTAAAGTTGGAGCCGAATGAGTAACCTGGTTGTCATCACGGATTTACGGGAAGGAGATCAGGGCGTCATTCATTCCATTGAAGACGGCTCGGCCCTGACCAGCCGCCTGGCCGGCATGGGTATCGTTACCGGCGCAAAGTTTCGCATCGCTCAGGTCAGCGGCGGAATGGTTGTTATTTTAGTCTCGGCAACCCGGATTGCTTTAGGACGGGGCGAAGCCTCGAAAATTATGGTTTACAAAATCGATCCCGGAGATGAGATCTGCCTTCCCCCCGTCGAGAAGGAAATCTTCGTCGCCCTGGTCGGCCAACCCAATGTCGGCAAATCCACGGTCTTTAATATTCTGACGGGACTTTCCCAGCATGTCGGCAACTGGCCCGGCAAAACCGTCGAGAAAAAAGAAGGGGTACACCGCGCCAATGATATTTTAATCCGAATTGTCGATCTACCCGGCACTTACAGTCTCACATCTTTTTCCGAGGAAGAACGAGTCACCCGTGATTTCATCATTCAAGAAAAGCCCGACCTCGTCGTGCTTGTGCTGAACGCCGCCGCACTGGAGCGAAGCCTTTATCTT
>CAIVDK010000442.1 GCA_903904655.1 uncultured delta proteobacterium
CTTGTGTCTCATTACCACTTCCGCTGATCAATAATCAGCTTATCTTCCGGCTTAATTGAGCCCACGCTCACATATTCCAATTGATCAATTCTGACCGTGCAAATCTCGCGGAAAATTGTTTTAAACTTTTCTTCCCATACAGCAGTGCCAATTTCCGGATTTACCTTTTCCGCTCTTACTTTTAGGACATCGTCATTTCCAACTCGACTGACTAAGACCTGTAATGGCAGATTATTGAATTTTGCCTGAATCATTTTAAGCTGGCTGGGCGCGATAAATAATCCGCGAACTTTTACCGCATCCCCTATCCTTCCGGCAATTCCGGCAAGCCGGTAAGATGTTCTTCCGCACTTACACTGATCGGTAATTATTCGAGATAAATCCCCTGTCCCGAAACGCAGCAGGAAGAATATTTCATTGAGACGTGTCACAACAATTTCACCTAATTCTCCGTCTGCAACGTTTTTTCCCGTTGCCGGATCGACAATTTCGACGATAGTCTCTTCGCAAATGTGCCAGCCATTTTTTTGTGAGCATTCATAAGCCACATCTCCAACCTCCGTAGCTCCGTACATTTGATAAGTATCAATTCCGTAATCCTTTTCAAAAGAGCGGCGCATATCCGGAAACAAAGGTTCCGCCGCAAAGCAGGCTTTTTTCAGGCCAAAATCCTTCTTAAAATCAAAGCCCATCTCTGTAGCTTTGGCGATGATGGATGATAAAAAGCTGGGAGTGCCCACGTAAGCGGTAACCTTGAGATCCTTAATTAATTGCACTTGAATCTGCGATGATGAAGTTCCGGAAGGAACAACTGTCGCGCCGACTTTACGCAGGCCACTATGAAAAGTTAGTCCTGCCGCCACCAGGTGATAAGAAAATGCGTTAAGCGCTATGTCATTGGGGCCAATGCCAGCGGCAAAAAAAGCGCGTGCCCATAAATTATCGCTTTCGGCAAGATGCGGTTCGTAGACCGGACCGGGTGAAGTAAAAATTCGATCAATTGATATCGAAGGGTTTGAAAGCCCCGCATAGGGTGGCTCCTGCAGTTCCATATCCACGAGTCTTTCGCGGGAAGTAACAGGCAGCTTCTCCAAATCCTCCCGGGATTTAATATTGATCGGTTTGATTTTATGCTCATCAAATATTTGCTTTACCCTGGCGGATTTTTTATAACCCAGTTTCACCATGTTAACCAAAAGCTCATCTTGCGTCGCTTTTCTCTTTTTGTTCGTCCACGCTTCTTTTTTATCAAATAAACGATTCATATATTTCCTTTTATTTTTGAATTTTTCCCCACTTTGCGGCGGCAGAAGCGGCAGCAACCCATTCACAAACTCTTGTGTAAACAGGAATGCCTGCCTGACGGATGGCACTGCCCATCTTTTCTGAATATACGCCCCCTGTTGAACAACAAATTACCGGCTTTAGCTTTTTGGCATTAATAGAAGCAAGCCTTTCCACAATGCTTTCATCAAGAGGAGCATTCTGGAACACAAAAAATGGCATGATTATATCCACATTCTCATCCGCCATGAGGGTTTCGATAACGAATTTATAATCCGCGCCTGTTGCCGAACCGGTCACATCTACAGGATTTTCGACAATGTAGAAGAAACTGAATTTTTCACGCATTCTATTCACTGATTCCCTGCTCAATTTTACGAGTTCAAGCCCCTTTTCCGGGAATAAATCTATGGCGTTGACCATCGGACCTGCTCCGTTGGAAACCATGGCTACCCTGTTCCCTTTGGCCTTCGGCTGCAAGGCCAATGTCTCGCATGCCGCATAAAGTTCATGGAAGCTGTCCGTCAGGATTACACCGCCCTGCTCAAGTGCGCCCTTATATATTTCATAGCTGCCGCCGTAAGCGCCGGTGTGCGAAACGGATGCATGCGCGGACATCGAGTTGCGGCCTGTCTTAAAGACCACAACCGGCTTATTGTTTTGATTTGCAGCCTTGACGCCTTCAAGGAATTTCCGGCCATCGCCAAGGCCTTCAAGGTAGCTCCCGATCACCTTTGTTTCCGGGTCGTCTGCCAGATAAGCGATAAGATCACCTTCATCAACATCTACACGGTTTCCGTAGCTGACCATCTTGCCGACGCCAGTATCCATAGCACTCTCCAGAAATGCGCATCCCCATGTACCGCTCTGAGTGATAAAGCTCATGGAGCCACCTTTCGGTCTTTTCAATCGTTCCCTCGGATAGAAGAAAGAATCGAAACGGTTGTTGCCGTCAAAGCTGCCGATGCAGTTAGGTCCTACAATCCTTACGTCATTATCTCTGGCAAGCTTACTGATTCGAGATTCGATATCCGCACGCTCACCGCCCAATTCCCTGCCTCCGCCGGAAACGATAAACGCGTTATGCGCGCCGATCCGGCCCATCTCGATTACGATATCGGGAATCAATTCCAGACTCACGCTTATGGCGACCATCTCCGGGATTTCCGGAAGTGCAGAAAGAGACGGATATGCCTTGATGCCCAGCACTTTATCCGCCTTTGGATTTATCGGATAAACGTTGCCCTGAAAATTCAGGTTGAGCAGCGAATCGAGGATGGTGTTGCCGATTTTTCCCGTTGTATTGGATGCGCCGATCACCGCAACACTTTTCGGATTGAAGAACCTACTCAGGTGATCAACCCTCGGCATTTCGGATGCCTTTATATTTGCCGGCATCTCTTTTTCCGCGATAACCATCTTGGCATCAACCAGCGTGCAGCCGTCAGGTCTGGCAATCACAGGATTGAAATCAACCGAGTCATACTGACCTACATAATCAGTACCGAATACCGAAATCGCGTGCAGGGCATCAATCAGTTTATCTGTGGCCAGTACCGTGCTTCCCCGGTAACCGTTTAAAAGAGGCCAGGCCTTGAGCGTTTTTAACGCCTCAATGATTTCGTCTTTAGTCAGCGGCAGCATCCGAAAGACAACATCCTTGATTATGTCCGTGAAGATCCCACCAAGTCCCATCATCATCACAGGCCCAAAAACAGCATCATACTGAAGCCCGACAATAAGCTCGATTCCTTTTTGAGACTGTTTTTCGACAAGAATGCCTAGATAACCCGGTACTTGCTGCTTCTTGAAAGCCCTATCCATATTGACAAAGGCGGCTTTGACTTCCTGAACAGATTTCAGGTCAAGCATTACGCCTTTTAACTCAGTCTTATGCAAAACCTTATACGAAGAGAGTTTCAACACAACAGGGAAACCCTCTTCGGCGGCAAAGACCGCAGCCTCATCAGCACTGACGCAAAGCTTGCACTTTGGTACCGGGACGCTGTACTGCTTTAGGATTTCCTTCATTTCACCTTCGGGAACAACTTTTGCGCCGCCTTTTCTCAATCCCTCAATCCTGTTTTTGAACAAGGCGTTCATTTCTTTTCCTCCACAGACTTTGCTGCATGAATATTTGCTGAAATATAATCAGGATTAAACGGCGGAACAAAAATACAGATTATGGTTAGCGGTTCGTCGCCGGTATTCATTGTCTTGTGAATTTTGCCGGGTGCCGCATAAATCGCGACGCCGGGTTTGAGTTCATATTCCACCCCTTCCAGCCAGGCCTTGCCTTTGCCACTGGTAAAGACCATCAGCTCGCCTGACTCTTCATGCGCATGGAAATCCGTGCAGCCTCCGTTGGGAGTAAGGGTTGAAACCAATAATGAAAAGTCTTTCACGTCCTCATGAGTTTCAGGCGTCATGATTATTTTAAGTTCGCGTTCAAAAGGTTTCGGCACCTGCCTGCCTTCAATCAAAGAAAAATCAGCGTAAGCCATAAAGTCTCCTTATATTTGAGGATCCCGTTGTGAGAGTGTGTCATAATGTCTAATTGCAGGAATGCAATGTAGGCCGGGTCACCTGACCCGGCGATATTTGTTTCGCCGCGTGGGGTCACGCGGCCTACAATTTCACATTCGCAAGGACAAAAGTCAATTGCGACACAGTTTCTGTGCGGGATAGATCGACCAACAAACTTCAGCGTCGCAGATGCCCTTTAGGGTACACTTCGTTTCTGAAGGTTAGGTCTCACTAAAACTTCCCAATTCCGCTGCAATTCGTTTTCGGAATTGGAGTTTCACTATCTATTTGACAGAACGCACCGGTAGAGCACGATTGCTACCTTGGGACTGGGGAATCCAGTTCCAAGAGCCACTGCTGAAATTGAAGGCAGCCTCGTAAGCAATATCGGAACCGCGTGGTTCCGATACCCACGGGCAACATGCAGTAATATCAATCAATTCAGTTAGATGAAGCTGATATTCAGGATAAGCTTCATTCCTCTGATTTTTCCCCGCATCATATAACCCCCCTAGCTCAATCATTTCCGGCATCCGCCAATCCGAGTACCCACCGCCACGATAATTCTCGCAATATGATTTGGCATCTCGCCGGCTAATATCAAAACCATTGTCATTCGCCGCCCACATTAGATTTGTTTTTGTGTCCAGAACTGTCCCATTGCTATAGGCAATAAAACGACCATCCCTTCCTGTTTCCTCGGATGAGGGACGTTTCGCCATAGCGAGGGTTGTGGTCTTTTTCGCCTTATTCCGCTCCAACGCCGCCTGGCGCGCCTCTTCCTTTTCTGCTTCTAAACGCTGTTTTTCATCCGCTATATTTTGCCGCTTCTCTTCCAATGCCTTCTGCTTGGCAAAGGATGCTTTCTCATATTCCAAGCGGCGTTGCTCAGCCTCGAGCTTTCGATTTTCATCGTCGAGTTCATCCGTCGGTGATGACACTGTTGATTCAACCTTGCCTGTTACAGTTTTCGCCGTACCGGGTAGGAAATAGAACTGACCCTCCAAAGAGGATAGCTCCCAGGGAACCTGCTGTCCGCCTGTCTTCTTCCCCAAGTCCTTCCTGACCTCTTTGAAGACTTCCTCTATAGGCAGGCCTTTGGTATTCATATATTTGATCAAAGACTCCGTATAAGGGCTGTTGCGGCCACTGCCATCGGCAGCAACCTTGCCGGGACTGGTGGAATAAGTGATGAATGTTCCTTTAGGCGCATCGGAGATAATGGCAAGCCCCCGGCTTGATGTTCTGAAGCTATTGCTAAATGGATTATCCCTACAGGCATCAAGAATCACAATATTGAGATTATTACCGGCATTGCCCATCTCCGCCAGCACCATCTCTGCATCTACAGCCTGAAACTTGATGTCTGTATCCTTATTGATTTTTGCTCCGATAGGGATGAGATAGTTTCGGTTGTCTTTCTGGACGCCATGTCCGGCGTAAAAGAATAGCCCCACACCGCCTTTCTTTAGTTGTTCACCAAATTCCAGGATGGTATCTTCCATCTCCTGATGACTTACATTCTTCTTCAGGATTACGGAAAAACCGAGCCTCTGAAGGTTTGCGGCTATATCGGCAGCATCGTTGACGGCATTCTTCAGTGGTGATGAACTATAGCCACCATTGCCGATAACTAGTGCCGTCCGCTTCTCCGCTCCCGCAATCATTGAAGATGGGTAGATAAAAATAATTATAAACAAGATAAGGAAGATTCGTGTTGACATGGCCTGCATAGAAATACCCCCTTTTTTTCAATCGATTTTTCTTATACTTCAACCATAAATAAATGGCAAACAGATGTTTTAGATGATTGAAAAAAGGCGGATAATGCGGTTTGCTTGCTTATCCACTGCGCTATCGCTTCGGGGATAGTTCGCTTTCAGCTTGGCTCATTATCCCACGTCGCTGCGCTTCGGGGATAGTTCGACTTTCGCTTCGAACTTCGCTACGCTTGTTCTTAGCGAGTCTCACTATCTTTTTATTTTCCCCGGCAGGATGTACACATAGGGTTTTTGAAGTATTTTTAGATGCAGGAAGCGGTCAATCTTGCGAAATGCCAGATAGACCCGCCATATTGTGGCATCTTCCTTGTAATAAGAAACAATCTCCTTTTCGGTAAGCGGGGCAATGCCGGATTGCGCTTCCTCTCGGGCAAAGAAACTGTTTGCCGTTTCAATAAGCATGGGAATAAATTCCGGGCGCTGCTCCTTGTAAAAATTGGCGATAAGATCAATCGTCACCTTGCGGAAGTCATAGTAGCGGGTCATGACTTCTTCCAGGAAAAACAGCCGAATCAACCATACCAGAAAAGACGGC
>CAIVDK010000443.1 GCA_903904655.1 uncultured delta proteobacterium
ATAAACGGAGAAAAGAATATTTTGAGGGTATTGGTTCAAAAGCGCAATCATCACCTTCCGGGTGCGCCGCAGCGACTCGTCATCATGGCGCAAAGGGCCCTCATAACCAATCGGAGAGGAAAACACATTAAACGTCATCTTGCAGCCATGAGCGAATAGTTCGGCGGCCACTTCGGTCACCTCGTTGATATTTTCCCTCGTGAATGTATAGACAAAGACCGCCCGTGCGTCATTTTGATAATTTTGAATCTGTTTTTTTAAAAGATTTTTTGCTCTTCTTGTTTTGAGACTGGTTTCATCATTTCCCCAGGCAGAAATATGAATTTTATACCCGACGGATTCGGGTATTCTTTTTAACCCATTGGTCGCGATACTCCCCAGCGGCATTTCGGAATAACACACCTCGAGTAATTCCGGTACGAGCGACGGCTCTGCGCCGGCCAGAACGACATACGTAATGCCGCGCGCCTTCTCCGCCCGCATCAGGGCGCGCCAGTCTTCGGGAGAAAGATTCTCCACAGCAAACTGCTTATCCCCTTCGTAATAATAGCAGCCGTCGCACCGGATATTGCATCGGTTACTCATGTCGTACGTTGATTCACGTAAGAAAAAATATTTTCGCACTTTTTCCCAGCGCGCCTTTACTTCGGGATTTGCTAATAGGTCGGAAAATCTCGGCTTGTCTGATTCTGCGGATGCCTTCCGGTTGATGGTCATTAATATCCTTTATACTCGCTCATTAACGCTTTGCCGCAAGCTTTTCTTCAATATATTCGCAAATGAAACGCACGGTTTTTAGCTTTGGATAATCATCTTCGTCGATGACAATCTTGTACTCGTCTTGTAATACCAGGGCAATGGTCGCAAGATCCATGCTGTCGATGCCCAGTTCATCCACCAGATCCATATCCGGGTTGAACGTATCCGGAGTAACATCTTCCAGCTTGAGCTCACCAATAATAATTTCGGCCACATGCCGTATAATGCCTTCTGTTGCGATGCGTTCAGGCATTCCCTTCCTCCTTTAAAATATTTTATCCTTTTTCATCCTTGCAACAGCAACCAGACCGCTGCTAACGACATTTTCTTTGAGGGCAATTTTAAACGTATAAAATATTTCCTGATTAACATGTTCACTCGTCATGGTTACCAACAATTTTTCTCCCGGTCTGACCGGGCCTGTAAACCTTATTCTTTTGAGCGAGCACAACACAATTTCATCCTCTTTGATTTGAGCATCCAGTTTTATGGCCTGACAAACCACACTCACCAAAGCGATTCCCGGTAAAATCGGTTCACCTGGAAAATGACCTTCAAACCATTTCGAATTTTCTGGCACATCAACTGTCGCCATCAGGGAATTAGGCTCAATATTTTTTATTTCCTTGAGCAATTGCCACGAATCCATAAAACAGATCCCTTCGTCAATTAACTTCCTATTCATTTTGAGCTAAGATCGCGGATGTATATCATCGTTTGTTTTTTCAATCAAAATGTTTTTCATTGATTAATAATTAATTTTTATTGATCAACCGCCTCGCGAGCAAGCTCACGGAGAATTAACGCTCGTCCCGCTTAAGCGGGATTAAAGAAATATCGCTTCATTGGCGCGGGGCGCATATCATAACGTCCCGTCCGATAAGTGCGGCCAGCGGCACGATCCGCATTCCTTTATTCATTATCTCCATAAGAATTTTTTCTATTTCTTGCAATAAAATTCCGTTATCTTCGATTGGACAGGCGGGCACATCATGCAGTAGAATGATAGCGTCGGCTTTTATCTTTTTCAAAATGCGGGCGGCAAGATTTTTTACGCGGCGGTTTCCGGCATCCAGGGCGCGACAATTGAATGTCACGCAAAAAAGTCCCAACGCTTCAAGAATGGAAGGAAGCTTGGGATTAATAATGCCGACAGGCGGACGGAAAGCCAGTGCTTGAATACCCATTTTTCGCAAAACGTTCTGCGCCTCACAGACTTCACGGTAAAGCGTTTGGTAAGGCTTCGTCATGACGAACGGATTATGGCTGTATGAATGATTGCCGATACTGTGACCCCGGGCAACTATATCAGAAATAATCTCCGGATGACGCAAAGCCGCCACACCGGTAACAAAGAAGGTCGCTTGAACATGATATTTGTCCAATAGATCAAGAATTTGCCTGGTTATCGGCTCTGATGGCCCATCGTCAAAAGTGACAGCCACGTAATCTTTTCCTGATCTGCCCTGGCTGACAACCTGCCCCAGAAAATTTATCTGCGGAAAAAAACAGGCAACCACACACAAGACGATATAGAACAACAAAAGGACGATCGTAAACAGGGGATGGATAAAATAAGCCGCGATAGCCGCAAGCAGAAAAAGCATCCCTGCGATCTCGGCCCGGCTTCTGTTCCGCAGCTTCTTTTTCATGAAATCAGATGTTCCCACAATGGCCCTGTGTATCCCCGGTCATAGAGTCTGGGTAATATCCGGGTCGCCTTGCTTTCCCCCGCGCCGACGAGCCAATTCAAACGACTGCCGCCGTGCGCTTCGACTCTTTTCATGATTTCCACATCGGAAATGAAAGGAGATCGGTAAAAAACCGGATCGAGAAGATTCTGCGAGAGGCTGATCTGGCCTTCACGTACGGCCGTGTCATATAAAGCCGTATGCGGGTAGATGCGAATGCCGCAGAAAAAGAAAAAAACTGCCTTCTCGAGCTGATCGACACCGCTTAATGTCTCCCGCAGAGTTTCTTCGTTTTCACCCGGACCGCCCAGCAGAAAATAATGGGCGATATACAAACCGGCCTTCAAAACTTTTTGATGAGCCTGAAAAACATCGGCAGTGACAAACGGTTTTTGCAGGTTGCCAAGCATGGTGTCACACATCGACTCTGTGCCAAATTCCACATGAGTCAAACCGGCGTCAGCCAGCTTTTGATAATAGTCGGCAGGCGGAATGGTGGGAGCGAAAAACCCTCCCCAGGGTATGGAAATCCCAGCTTCCATAAAAGCCTGGGCCACTTGCAGGCTATGCTCATAGCCGGCATTGAAAGCGGAATCGGTCATGAAAATATATTTAGCGCCGGCTTCCTGTAACTGGCGAGCCTGCCTCGCAACTTCTTCCGGCTTGAAAAACCTCATCTTGCCGCCTTCAATGTGGGGGTAGGTGCAGTAGCTGCACCGAAACGGGCAGCCTCTTTTGGTCTGTAAATTGAGCATGCCACCGTAGGACAGATAATAATTCGTGTGCGCGGCATTCGGATCAAACGCCCGACGCATCTCGCCATCCCATGCCTGGTAAGGAACCGTTGCAGTCTGCTTCGTAACAACACCCGGAATGGCCGTGACATCGGTTTTACTTTCCAGCGCGTGAAGGAGCGCGGGAAACCTCTCCCCTTCTCCGGCGATGCCGTAATCCGCATCGAGTGCGCGGATAAATTCCACAGGGAAAATAGTGTAACCGCTCCCGCCCAGAATGAGTGTCGCCCGTGAATTTTGTCGAAGCTGGCCTACTAGATCCTGATAGTCGGATAGAAAGCCCCGGCTGTTGATCGTGTCCGTATTGTCAATATTGCGTATCGAAAGGCCAATATAATCCGGCGCGTACTCGCGGACTTGTTCCCCCAGCATTTTGAGGGATGGAAACTCATTCATGTCCAGAATTTTTGTTTCATAGCCGGGATTCAAAGCGCCCGCCACATAATCAAGCCCCAGCGGATAGACCGGATAGGGCCTTTTCATCATATTGGCGGAAATCAGCAATACTTTCTTCATGAAACCATCATGCTCTTGTTAATCGTAAAATGATAGCAGTATTGGGCTTACGCAAAGATTAAGCCTTGGGCTTCTTTGCTTGCGAAATGTAAGTCGCCAGAGTGCGAACCGAGGCAAATACTTTGGCGCCCAGCTCCTTGCTCTCTATTTTGACACCGTAATCCTTTTCAATCATCATGACCAGTTCCAGCACATCGATGGAATCAATGCCCGTATCGCCGCCCACGAGTTGATCATCATCCTTAATATCGTCGGGAGTTACATCCAGCAATCCCAGCGTCGCAATAATTTTTACTTTAAGTTCACTGATTATTTCTTCACCTGTACTCATGGACCACCTCGTTATGTTTAATTCAGCGTTTAAAACGCCTCAACCTTACAAACTTTTTTTGTCTGAACCGGGTTCGGAAAGCTCTCGGACATCTTCACCGAGAATTTTTGTAAGCACAACCCGAACCACCCACCGGGAAAACAAATAGAAATATTTTTTCCCAGCCATCTTGATGCCGATGATAAATATAATGGTGGAAATCGCATAGATCATGGCTCCGCCGACGATACCCACCAACGGTTTTCCCATCGAGACCGCAAGGACGCCCAGCGCAATGACCGTCGGTAACCCGATCGCATAGCTGAACACGATCAGGATGATGCCGACAATCATCGACATCGTCGG
>CAIVDK010000444.1 GCA_903904655.1 uncultured delta proteobacterium
CCCAGCGCTCTTCCGCAGGCCTGATTATCTCGGAAGGTTCCCAGGTTTCCAAAGAAGCGGTAGGATATATTAACACGCCGGGTATATACAGCCCCGCGCAGGTGGAAGGCTGGAAGCTGGTCACGAGCGCAGTCCATCAGCAAGGCGGCCACATCTTTTGTCAACTCTGGCATGTTGGTCGCATATCGCATCCCGATTTTCATGACGGCAAGCCGCCTGTGGCGCCTTCGGCGATCAACCCCAAGGATAAGGCCTTTACGGCGGAAGGCTTCAAGAACACAGTAGAGCCGCGCGCTCTGACCGTTGCGGAGATTCACAACACCACACGTGATTTCCGCAGGGCGGCCCAAAACGCCCTGGCTGCCGGATTTGACGGCGTAGAGATTCATTCGGCCAACGGCTATCTCTTTCATCAGTTTTTCGCCAACTGCGCCAACACCCGCACAGATGAATACGGCGGCTCACACGAAAACAAAACGCGTTTCTTTTTTGAAACATTACAAGAAGTTGGTCAGGCTATCGGGTTCGACCGCGTCGGTGTCAGGCTCAATCCCTCCGCGCACGGGTTTTTCGGCATCACAATCGATCAAGACACAATCCCGACATTCGAACATATCGTCGAGCGTCTCAACGACTACTCCAATCTGGCCTATGTCCACTTCACGGAACCCATGGCGCCGGTGGACAATGTGCCCTACGCAGTCAAGGAAGTCGCCAAACATTTCCGTCCGCGCTATAAAGGCAAGTTGATTATCAACTGCGGATTCCGGGCCGAAAGCGGTAAACAAATCATTGAAGAAGGCCGTGCCGACGCAGTGGCTTTCGGTAAAGCTTTTCTGGCCAATCCCGATCTGGTTTTGCGCATTGCCACCGGGACCAAATGGAATAAATGGGACGAGACCACATTCTACACGGCAGGACCAAAAGGCTATACAGATTATCCTATACTCGAGGCTGAAGGCTGAAGGCTGAAGACCGAAGGCTGAAGGCTAAAGGCTAAAGCGGAGGATTTTGCGCAGAGATCGGCCCGTTGGTTCAAGTCTGCGACTTGAACCTTTGTGGATTTGGCGTTGAGCATTATGGTTCAAATCAGAGTTTTGAACCAACACACTTCATTAAAGAAAAGGAGGAAATAAAATGGCCAGAATTCAAGTCGGTAATATATTAGGTGATTTTTCATTAAAGAGTCATACGGAAGCGGCGGTTGATACGGCACAGCTTTCGGGCAAAAAGATTCTGCTCTCTTTTCATCCACTGGCCTGGACGGAAGTTTGTGCCAAACAAATGCAATCGCTGGAAACCAACTTTGAAACCTTTCAGTCGCTCAATACCGTGCCGCTGGGATTATCCGTGGATTCCGTGCCCTGCAAGAAAGCGTGGGCGAAAAGTCTGGGAATTGAAAAAATCGATCTGCTGGCGGATTTCTGGCCGCACGGCGGCATTGCCTCAAAGCTTGGTTTGTTCATCGATAAGTTCGGTTTCTCGGAACGAGCCAACGTCATTCTCGATGAACAAAGAAAGGCCATTTTCGTGAAGGTCTATCCGATCAAGGAATTGCCGGACATTAACGAAGTTCTGGATTTCCTGAAGAAATGATTATGTCATGTAGCTGTGCAGACTCGGCAATAGATTCACGCCCAAATAGGTGAACAAAACGCAGGCAAAGCCGACAATCGCCATGATCGCCATCCGCCGACCGCGCCAGCCGCGCACCAGGCGGGTGTGCAGCATGACGGCATAGACGAGCCAGGTAATCAGCGACCAGGTTTCCTTCGGATCCCAACTCCAGTAAGACCCCCAGGCATAGTGCGCCCAAACGGAGCCGGTCACAATACCCAGCGTCAGGAAGATAAAACCCAAAGCGGCACAGGAATACATTAGTTCGTCCATCTGATATTCGGATGGAAGCAGGCGGATAAAAATGCTGGTCTTTGACGAACTCTCGCCGGCTGCTTTCTTGACAAAAAACATAATGCCCAGACCGAAAGCCACGGTAAATGCGGCATAGCCCATAAAGCAGGTCAACACATGCGACGTCAGCCAATTGCTCTGCAATGCAGGAATAAGCGGCTCGATGCGATTGTTCATGCCGGGCGCGATGGACGCGTAAGCCATGATCAGAAACGCCACAGGCATCACAAAAACGCCGATACTGCGATTTTTCAAACGCCACTCCATCAGTAGATACAGAAGCACGATCGTCCAGGCGAAAAAGATCAGAGACTCGTAAAAGTTGGATAAAGGCGCATGGCCCATGCCAAGATCGTATGATGTTTTCCAGCGGATAATTAATGCAGCACTCTGGGCGACAAGACCCGCAAGTGCCGTCCACGTCGCGAGCTTGCCCCAGAACTCCCGGCCCAGAATCATCCGGAATAGATAAAAAACAAAAGCGGCAAAATAGATGAAGGTCACCCAACTCAGAATGGTTGTATTAATCATTTGGACTTCTCCAGATTATCTTTAAGCTCAGCGATGAGATATCGCAGTTCCCGTTCCAGACCGGTCTTGTTCCTGTAGCTGCGCCCTGCAATGCAAATGCGCACACCTTCCTTTTCCTGATCGATCCGAATCCAGACCTGGCGGGCATAAGAAAACAAGACCAGCATCAATCCGCAAATCAGCAGCAACGCGGCGGCGGCAACCACGGGCGTTCCCGGATCTCGGGTCACCTGCAAGCCGGTGTAATACTTTTCTTCCAATCCTACCAACGTAAACGTATAAGGGTGGAAAAGCCCGGGATTGAAGATCGGCACCTGCTGGATAATATTCGGGTTTGTTTCTAGTATCTTATCGATCTGTTGAAAAACCCAGAAGGAGACTTCTTCCTTTTTAGAACGAACAACGACTTTAATCGCCGGCCCCATTTTCATCAGATTTTCTTCCATCCGCAAAACATGAAAGGTTCCTTCTTTTCCCGGAAGTTCAAACGTATAGCCCGCGCCGACGTTTATCACATCCCGGCGGCCGCCTTCCCGAAGTAGTACGAGCGTCGCTTTTCCACCCGGTGCAACACCGTAACTGGACTGATAAAACCGGAATCCTTCATGCTCGATGGGATGGTTGACCAGAAGCTTCCCCTGGCGGATAACTTGATTATCCTTTAAAAACGTTAAATCCGATTGGAATGTTTTGGGCGCGCCGCTTTCGTAAAGCTCTACGGTAAACTTATCGCAGCGTAAGGAAAAAGGCAGAGGCAGGCTCTGATTGTCGTTGCGGAGGTTGACGGCGTTTACCAGCTCACCCTCGGTGATATTAACATAGGCCTCCATACCGAAAACCGATCCGATGATGGCGCCGGTAATTAAGACCAGAAAGCTCAAATGAACAACATAAACGCCGAAAAGAGAGAAGCGTCCCTTGTCGGCGCAAAGGAAGACTTGGTCGGCTTCATTCGTTCGTATAAATTTCCGGTACCTCTTTTTCAGTAGTGAGGCAGCTGCATTCGCCGCCTGAACCATATCGGCCCTCGCCCGAATAGAATTTTCTTCGGGA
>CAIVDK010000445.1 GCA_903904655.1 uncultured delta proteobacterium
TGGCTGAGCTGGAAGAAAAGAGTCATGGGCTGGCAAAGCCCTTCGGAATCGCCTTTTTCAAATGGACAGTTTGCAAGAGCGGCGAGGTCTCCGTCGCCTGTGGAGTCAATGAAGACTTTGGCGTTGACGGCGCTGAATCCTGATTTTGAATGCAGGACGGCTTGGCGGATCGTGTTTTCGTCGCGGATGACATCCACCAATGTGTGATGGTAAAGCAGATTCACTTTTGCGTCGAGAAGCATGTCTTCGGCTGCGAGACTCGCAAGTTCCCTGGTAAGAGGCAGGTTCGTATCGGACGGCGGAGTCCTGTAGGAGTTTATGCGGTCCTGCCATTCGCGGCAGATCGGGGTGTCAAGACAGGCCAGCGGCGGCGGTTTCACCACATGATTGTGCATGAACGGAGTTACTCCGCCGGAAGCGGCCATGCCGCCGGGAAATCCATAACGCTCCACCAGCACGACGCGGGCGCCTTCACGGGCGGCCATCACAGCCGCGCCCAGTCCGCCGGGGCCGCCGCCGATCACCGCAATATCAGCATCCGCGAGCAGCGGAATGTCTTTTTTGCAATCCCACTTCAGTTTTTTAACACTGTCCATTGATGAACCTTTATGATTTGGCTGATGCTTAGCCCCTTACAATTTTTTTCGCCAAATGTTTTTGGCGATATTTTCTTGGCAGTAGCACAGGCATCTTGCCTGTGTGTCTTTGGGCGTCTCGCCCATCTTAATTAACGCGCCGTAAGGGGCGCATTTTTCCCGCAGGGAAAAACTTAGTGTCTTTATTTCACAGTTCTATGCTTTAAGTGTATATAAAATTCGAAACTCGAATATCGAAATCCGAAACAAGCTCGAAAATAATGAAAATCTTAATTCTCAAAACAATGTTTGAAACATTAAAAAATTAATTAATTTCCCATTTGTTTCGAATTTCGATATTCGGATTTCGAGTTTGGGTTGCGGGCATAGCCCGCCTTAGTAATTCTCCCCGTACCAGAAAAGCTCCGTTGAATTATATGGCAGCTTGCTATATCTGTAGTAATCAACATGCCCGTCGAAGAAATTCATGTTTTTCCCGAAATTGTGCCTGTAGCCTCCGAAGTGTGTGAGTGCTGATGGGGCTGGGTTAAAGTAATAGTGGCTGTCTCCCATGTATGTCACCGCAGCAGGCTGTTTGACATCGATCTTGCAGTCTCTCCAATAACCGTTGACTCCCATGATCGTGCTTTTTCGGTCACCGGATTGATTAATTGTTTTAAAACATTCCTTATTGGCGCCGATACCGATCCAGTCAGTGACATCCTTTCCCAGAGCATCAACATAAGCCCCTTTCCAAGTAGCACAATTTTTATTTGAAGTAACGCTGGTATTCTCCATGGAAGGACAGCGATAGGCAACCGGCCATCCTGGATCCGTAGGGTTACTCGCTCCACTTTTACCAAAAGGTTTTGCTGGCGGCAGATAATCATAATACCGGACAAACCAGGTGTATGAATACTCGGTTCCACCGAGAAAATCCGACTGTGGCAATTTGAAGTTGTAATCGGTGCCATATTCAAACACGACCAGGCCCATCTGCTTGAGATTGGACGCGCACGAAATAGTTTTCGCCTGCTCTCTGGCTTTCTGCAGCGCCGGCAGAAGCATAGACGCCAAAATCCCGATGATCGCGATCACGACCAGGAGCTCGACGAGGGTAAATCCTTGGAGTACCAAGGATTTACAACTTGGATTGCATGTCGCTTCCTGCCGATGTTTTAGAGTTTTCCTTTGCATTTCAACACCTCCCGTTTTTAA
>CAIVDK010000446.1 GCA_903904655.1 uncultured delta proteobacterium
GATCTCAAATCCCACGCACCTTTAGTCTGCCTGGCCAGCACCCCTTGTGCGAGTCTGGGCATGTCTTCCTTCCATGTTGGAGAATCCTTCATGCTTAAGATCAAGCGAACTGCATTGACATCATTGGAGACCATCAGCCACCACAGATAATCAGTGCTCTCGGTGGCAAACCCCATTTTTGTTCCATGAAAGTTGAGGCGCGAGCGCAGGATCTGTTCGGCTTCCGGCATGCGCCGATCGCGACCGGGAATAGTTTTAACGCCGCGCAGAATGTTGAGCCAGTCAATAACCGCTGAAGTCGGCCAGAGATTGGGTTCAATAATAATTGAATTTAACATGGAGGCATCGGCTATGTTCTCTCTTGCCAGCGCTTCGATTGCGGCAAGTTTTCTAATGCTTAAATCCGCCGTAGGAAGAGGAGAATAACCGGAATATTTACCGGCAACAAAACCCTTGAGCGCGGCCTGCATTTTTTCTTTCGGTTCGGCGGGAATCTTTAAACCGGCTTCATTGGCTATGGCCAGAACATAAGATGTCAGTGTCGGACTGCCCCACTGGCACATGGGAAAATATTTTACAAAACCGCTCGCGTCAAGATGAGATGGAAGCTGCGCCATGACTGTTTTCCATTTTACTTCATCGCGCAGGGCGACAGCAACTGATACTTTTTGTTCCAAACAGGTGTAAGGATATTGTTTCATGTAATCGGCAACACCGGCAAGTCCATCCGAGATTTTCGGCTTTAAAATAACATTGATGCCGCCACTTCCGGGCACTGCGTCACGCGGACGCTCAACATCCATCAGAATGTCTTTATCCACCTGTAGAATGGTTGCCTGATAAGTTCGAACCGGTGTAACTGCAGTTACTTTCTGTGTCACCTTGATGCGGTCGCTAAGCGTTGTGCCTTTTTCTTTTATTTCCACTTCCCACTGAATTTTTTCAAAACCTGAAGGCGCGGTCACATCCCAGCCAACCACTTTGGCATCCGCCGGATTGAGCAGGACATTAAGCAGCGGGAGAGCTTCAGTAAGGCCGGTAGCTTTTGCTGAAATCTCGGCATCGATTTTACGGCTGGTCGTGTTGCGCAAAGTGAACTCTGCCCGGAATTTATCACCTTCTCTCACCAGCGGCGGCACACCGGCAAAGATCATCAAATCCTGTGTTGTTCGAATAGACGTTGAACCGGTGCCAAACAGGTCCGCCCCGCCTGTGGCCACGGCAACAATGCGGAAAGCAGTAATGGAATCATTAAGCGGTATCTCAACTGTGGCCTCACCCTTAGCATCAAGCGGAACTTTCCCCTTCCACAGCAATAGCGTATCGAACAGTTCTCTTGTTCCCTGCTGTGAACCGCCTCCACCACCGGGGGGCAGTGCTTTAAGGCCAAAGTGACGTTTGCCGATTACCTGCATTTGCGCCGATGCGGTGCTTATTTCGTAATTGCGTCTGCCCATCATTGCCGTTAAAAGGTTCCAGCTTGTGTTGGGCGTGAGTTCCAGCAACCCCTCATCCACCGCCGCAACGGCAACTTCACTACCCACTGGCAGTATCATGCCTGTGGCCGTCTTCACTTTTATTTTGACTTGCGCCTTCTGACGGATTTTATAAACCTGTTTTGCCGCCTTAACATCAACCTTTAATTCATGCGCCGTCCAGCCGACATTGATTTCGGCAATGCCCAACTTGTAGGCGGGTTTGCCCATGTCTATAAGGGCTGTCGGTTCAATCCCCGGCACTCGTCCGCGGACAACAAGGGCGGAAACAAAAACGTTAGGGGAGTAGGAAGGCTTTACC
>CAIVDK010000447.1 GCA_903904655.1 uncultured delta proteobacterium
CACCGCTAAATCTACCTCTGATACGGAGGCAACACCATGCTCCCGGATCACTTCCATCAGTTCATCTTCGGTGATCCCCGCGCTCTTCATATGCGAAGATAATATCTTCCCCTGAAAAACCAGCATGACGGCTTCACCCTGGATGACGTTTCCGAACTTCGGAAAACGTAATTGCATTTTTTTAAGAATAAAATTGACTACAAACAAAGAACCCGCGGCGACAAGACCACCCGTAAGCGTTGAATCCGGGCCGACCATCGCGTTTTGTACCGCATTGCTGATCAACAGAATAAATACCAGATCATAAACGGAAAGCTGCGCCAGTTCTTTCTTCCCGAACAGGCGGATGGCCAGAATGATAAAAAAATAAACGGCTACCGAACTGAAGATGATCCGGATGTAATTGTGTTGTAAGACGTCCATCATGGACATCATTTAATATTTATTTGTCTTGAAAATCAAGTTAATTGAGTCGGTGTGCAAATAGTTAGATCAAGGACGGGACTTTGCCCTCCCAGTCAAACTATACCGCCCCGGTTTTTCGGTGGCGATAGTAGCGCAAGGGGATAACGATGACGAAAAAGGGAAACATGTACATGGCGGCAACCATTGGTTCGATGGGACCGAAAAACTGGGACGAGAAAACGATCACCAGCACGTTATTGATATTCCCCAACATGACCGCGCCCGCCAGCTGATTTGCAAGCGTTCCTTTTCTGAAAAAAAGAATTCCAACCACGCAGTAAATCGCCGCAAGCACAAATACCACAACCGTCGCCAGAATAATCACGGAAGGTTCCTTTTTGAAGAACGGCGCGTAGCGATAGAAGACACCAAGATTGATCAGAACGAACAGGAGTAGTGAAAAAGGAAACTGGATTTTCAGAATCGGCGCAACAAGCTTCGGCAGAAGGTATCTGATGATTTCAACAGCGATGATGGGTATGAACATTACCAATGCCAGCATACGCAACATGGCTGAAAAGGAAATCGTCAGTTCTCTTGCCGCGACAATCTTAATAAGCGCCGGCAGTGTAAACGGTACCAGTACCGATGTAATGACAACCACGACCAGGACCAGAGAACTATTGCCTTTCACCATATTCGATATCATCGGAGCGACAACACCGGTAGAAACACCTGTCAGAAACAACGCGGACAAAGCATAAGACGGAGCAACAAAATAAAAAATGAAATAAATAATGACAGGCAGAACGGCAAGCTTCAAAACCGTAAAGGCAAGAATCTGTCCAATGTGGCCTTTGAGCGCCTCCCAGACAGACTCCAGATCAATGGAGAGATAACTCAGGAAGAAATTAACCATCACACAATACACGGGAAAAGCCTGAAATAAAGACCCGAAGTCGGGAAAAATAATGGCAATGATCATGGAAGAGATGACCGCAATGACGAGCATAACTTCATTCAGGTAAGATGGTATTTGCATGGATATGAAATATCAGAGAGCGTCTATCTTATCAATATAAAAACAGGCCGAAGGCGAAGACTGACCCCCTGATGACCTGAAGGTCACGCGAGGGGGCACGAGGCTGAAGGAGAAAAGAAGATTACGGCTTTACAATGCTATGATCAACATGGCGCATAAACAGCACGAAAGGCAGCATACAGAGCATCAAAATGGCCAGAACAAAAAAAACATCATTGAAGGACATCATATACGCCTGCCTTAGAAGCTCATTATAAATAACGCCGGCCCCTCCCTGCTGTGCCGTTACCGGATCCATACCCTGCTGCGACAGAATTTGAGCCGACTGATTGGCAGCATTCCAGTAGCCTGGGTTAAATAATGTGATATTCTCACTCAGATGAACCTGATGAATCTGTGACCCTCTGGATAACAGGGTTGCCGCAAATGCCACACCCACGCTTCCGCCAAGATTTCTCACCAGATTGAAAATAGCTGTTGCATTACCCATTTCTTCCTTTGGGGTGCTGGATAATGACAAGGTGGTCAGCGGTATAAAGACCATGCCCAAACCTATGCTCATGACAACACGCGGCCAGATAATCGCCGTGAAATCTGATGCCATACTAAAGCCACTCATGAGATAATTGGCATAAGCAAAAATGACAATGCCTATCGCGACAATCAGCTTGGGATTCACCACCCTAATCAGCAAGCCGACAGTCGGCATGACCAGAAAAATGGCAAGCCCTCCCGGGCCGAGAATCATTCCCGCCAGCGAAGCGGTATAACCCATCAAGCTCTGCAGATAAATAGGCAACATAATAAGACTGCCAAAAAGACCGGCCAAGACAAAAAAGAGGACAATATTACCCGATGTAAATGAATAGCTCTTAAAGACTTTCAAATCCAGAATGGGGTTTTCGGCGGTGAGCTCAACAAAGATGAAAAGAACGAAAGCCACAATGGCAATAATGGTCAGGATAATGATGAAATCAGATCCAAACCAATCCTCCCGCTGGCCTTTGTCCAATACCATCTGCAGGCAGCCCACCCAGATACTGAGCAGCATCAGGCCCCAATAGTCAATGGACACAGCGGTCCGCTTCATATAATGAGGATCGCTGATAAACCAAAAAGACATGACCAACGATACCATGCCGATCGGGATATTGATAAAAAAGATCCAGTGCCAGGACCAGTTATCGGTGATCCATCCGCCCAAAAGCGGGCCCATGATGGGACCGAACATGGTGCCCGTGCCAAAAATGGCCATGGCGGTGCCGTGCTGAGCCGGAGGAAATGTTTCCAGCAAAATGGATTGAGAAATTGGTTGTAACGAACCGCCGGCCAAGCCCTGCAATACCCGAAAAAAAATGAGGCTCTGTATATTCCAGGCCAGGCCGCAAAGAAAAGAACTGATGGTAAATAACAAAACGGAAAAAATCAGAAAGCGCTTACGACCAAAATAACGGCTGAGCCATCCGGTCATCGGAATGACAACGGCGTTGGCAGCAAGGTATGATGTGATGGACCAGGTCGATTCGTCAACACCGGCGGAAAGACTGCCGCGAATGTGATCCAGCGACACGTTGACGACGGACGTGTCAATGATAACCATCAGTGTGGGCAGCATTACGGTAAGAGCGATGATCCATTTATTTACCGTTCCGGCCATAAGAATTGATCACTCCACCATGATAACCGGTTCTACAGACATGCCAATCCTTAAGAGCTTATCGGGATCGGTACCGGCATCAAGAACAATCTTAACCGGAATTCGCTGCACGACTTTGACGTAATTTCCGGTGGCATTTTCCGGCGGAAAAAGCGAAAAAGCCGCCCCCGTCCCCGCCATAAGGCTTTCAACTTTGCCGGAAAATTTCCTGCCGGGATAAGAATCAATCTTAATGACCACCTTCTGTCCGGGCTTGACTTTTTCGAGCTGAGTCTCTTTGTAATTGGCTACGATCCAGACATCTTCCAGAGAAACTATTGCCATCAGGGGCTGACCG
>CAIVDK010000448.1 GCA_903904655.1 uncultured delta proteobacterium
AAATACCTGCTTCCACAACCGATAAGGCGTGCTTGCGCGATGCAAATTGATCTGCCGTCAGACCAATTAAAACGCCAGCAGGGATGTCTGTTTTGAGGCCAACTGTCCGATACCTCTGCATAACTGCCGGGGCTTTAGGCGCTAATGGCTCCGGCGGAACTGATTTTTCTTGCGCCGGGGCCGGGGCTTTCTTGGCGACTGTTTTTGGTGCTTCTTGTTTTTTCATGGCATGCTCCTTGGTAAAGAATCAGAGCGGGAGGTTAACCCCGCCCTGATAGTCAATAATCACCTGTTAGGTAAATGTGTACAGGCAACCATGCTGCCAGTAACCATAACCGACATTACGGAGCGCTTTGATTCCGTAATGATGCTTGTCTTCGTTGAATTCCAACTCAGACCCCTCGGCAACAGCAGAAACAGTAATTGCTTCCTCTTCCTGTCGAATGAAAGGCTTGGTTAGCCCATCAGCGCGAAATACAAAGAACTCTGCGCCGGACGTTAAACGCGGATTAACGGAAAGAGAAAAACTGAATCCGTCAATATTCTTGATCAGGTTGCTCTGACCAGCGGCAATGTAATCATTGTTCATTACTGCCGCGAAGGGCGGTAAATAGACCGTAGGAACCATGATCTTGAACTTGCTTGCGCCTTCGTTCATCGGCTCGCCCTGGTCATCCTTGAAATTCAGTATGGCGGCGACACAAGCCATGATAGCTGCTTCTGCCTCTGCTGCTGTCGGCTGGGTGTTTGTTGCTGCCGCGCCCGTCAAATCGTTATCCTGACTGCCGGATGATCCTTCGCTGTGTGCGGTGTGGAAGAAATACGATCCGTCGTAACAAAGGGCGGATTTACCCGCGACGATAAGCGTGGTCAAAAGGGACGCCCAGTGGCTATTTGCTCTTTGTGCCTGCTCCGCGATTCGCAGCATAACCTGCCCGGTTTTGTCCCGCCGAATTTCATCACAAAGCACTTCCATCGTAGATTCATACTTTTTGTTGATGATGGTGATACCGTTCTCGCGGAATCCCTTGGCGTTTCTGCCACCTATCCACTCACGCATTGCCGGAGCCATGCCCAGCCATTTGTAAGTTTCGCTTTCCTGATTGGAATCAAACAGCATGGATACAGCGTCAACCCATGACACTCCCAAATCCTGATTTAACTTGTTATAAAATTCGCCAATAATGGCGCGACTTCCTAATCCTGATGCTCCCATGATATGTTCCTCCTCAATTTTGGATTGCCACGCCGACTAAGCGTCGGCTCGCAATGACAATGTTTTATTTTTTATTCTGCTGCCCATGTGCCTTTCTTAGCGCAAATGATATATCCATCGGTATGGCCGCCCTTAAGGACAAGGTAATCTCCGCGTTGTGCCGTGGCCGACGTGTTGATGTAATCCTTGTTATCCGCTCCCGTCAGATCGGGGCCGACAATCTTGTCTGCCGCTGCCGGGTCTGCGCTGATCTGTGCCGTGCCATAAGGAGCCATGCAAACTAAAGCGGCATACATATCAACTGCGGTGGCGGGAAGGGTTACGACTGCCGTTGCCGTCACAAAAAACGCTTTCCCGGAATCTTCCAGGTCAAGGGTTTTTGCTCCTGCTATCGCTTCGCATGTCCAGCCTGCCCAGGGATCAACATTGGTGATTACGTCGTACTGAACTTCCACGACGCCGGATGATACAAAGCGGATGACTTTGCCGATATAAACTCCGCCAACAGGCGTAAAGGCGAAGGTGTCGTCATCGGTTGCATATACAGGCTGGCCGATATCGGTAATAACTGCGCCGGATACGGAAAGAACAACTTTACCGGCGGAAATTACTTTGACGTTTTTGGCTGCGGCGGACCCTGTGGAATTATCGCACTGTCTCTGCGCGAATCCGGCAAAGGCATCAACCGAGGTTAACGGGCGAGCGTGTCCGCTTGCTTTGACTATACCAACTGCTGCCCCTTCATAAATGATATCTGTTGCAATAACCGGGATCTCGTTAATGTCGCCGAGTACCAGGTCTCTTGATTTATCTACTGCTAATGTTCCCATGATTTAATTCCTCCTTGTTTATTCCTGGATTCCCGTCTTCACGGGAATGACAAGATGATTATTTGCGTCCCAAGATTTTGATCTTGCCGGACTCTTCTGCCTTTTTGAATGCCAGGTATCCGTCATAGTTCCCTTTAAATTCTGTGCGGATAGCCGGGGTTTTATCCCATTCGGCCTTTGCGCGTTCTTCTACCGGCAAATTCGGGTCAACTGCTGTTGTGTTTGCTTCAACACCGGAAGCGGATGTTACTGCGACGCCTTTTAATGCTGCGGCATCGGTTGCTGCGTCTGCTGCCTTTTGCGCCCTCAATGCCTTTTCCGCTGCGACGATCTTCAAAGCGACAGACCCCGCGTCGGACTTGCCATCTGCAATGGCTGCTTCAATGATTGCTTCATGGCCGGACACCGCCTGCGCCATAATTTCACTGATGCGTTTCTTTTCCGTTTCTGCTCCGGCGGAAATACCTTCCACCTTCGCGGCTTCTACCTGAGCGGCCACGGATGCTGCTGCTTCCGTTTTGCCCTGGTCAACTGCTGCCTGAAATAATTCAGGGTGCTTCTCTTTTAATTCTGTTATATTCATGATCTTACTTTCCTCCTCACTTGTGATTATCGCCACACCGGACGACATGCTGTTAATTACATGGTCAAAGGTGGAAACACCGTCCACCAAACCAACTTCTATCGCTTGTCTGCCTATAAATATTCTGCCATCGGCGGCCTTTAACGCCTGCTCTTCGCTCATATTGCGATTGCGGGCGATATTGCCGACAAAAACAGTATAAATGTGATCTACCTGATCTTGAATTGTCTGCCTGCCTTCCGGCGATAGTGGAGAGTGGCTGGAAGCAATTCTTTTGTAAGTTCCGGCGGTGATTTCTGTATATTTTTCGCCGAATTGTTCATCTTGCTTTGAATAATCCACATGCGTAGCGACAACGCCTACGCTGCCGACTTCCACCGTGTCGCCGGAAATATAGATTTTATCGGCGGCAGATGCGATCCAGTAGGCCGCGCTGGCAATCATGCCATCCGTCCAGGCAATGACC
>CAIVDK010000449.1 GCA_903904655.1 uncultured delta proteobacterium
ATATAATGAATTAATTTAAATATTTATAATTATTCGTTGTCCGGTAAACCCGACGGTCTCCAAGAGGACGGAATCGTCTAAAATTTGTTATTGACATTTATTTTGCAATAGATTACCTTGATGATACCTGACGGCCGTCAGATTTTTACCTCTTAAAGGAGCCATAGCATGCGTGAGATTATCACCAGCATCAAAAAGCCGGAACTGATTGCCAAAAGACGGGAGCAGATCATAGGGGCCGCCATGGACCTCTTCCGGACACAGGGCTACCATGCGACGACCATGCGGCAGATCTGCGAAAAATCCGGCGTGAACCGCGGCAGCTTCTATGACTATTTTGGCGGCAAAGAAGATGTTCTGATTTACATCTTCAAAAAGATGATGTACCGGAATGGCGATTTGGGCAAGTCCTTTGCTAAAGTCGATATTTCGAAATTCAAGGAACTGAAACCTTTTATAAAAAGCACTATCGATGCCAACTGGACTTCAAACAAGGACCTTATCCAACTCCTCTACCAGGAATCGAAAATGCTGGATCCGGAAACTTTACGCTTGACGTTGAAGATTGCATCGGACCATATTCGCTGGTTCGCCGACACACTGCGCCGGGGGATGAAAATGCCCGCTGCGACAGAGGAAGTAGAAATAATGGCCAATGCCATCGTTTATCTTCACGCTTTTATTTCTCTCAGAGGTTGGAACATGAAAAATCTGGACACAGGAAAGATCAGTGATTTTATCGTTGATATGCTTATGCTGAAACTCCAGGAAATGAGAAGTGAAGCGAAAAGGATGAAGCACACAACTGAAGTAACTTCATTGCCAGGCTGCGATTAACCTGTCCTAAAAGCGGGCTCCATTGCTTCCCATAACAAGACCTGTTCAAGATTCTTGATCCAGCGCGTTCGATGGATAAGCCACCTTGATCAATAATTATTAGATGGGTCAAGACACTTTTTTGGTTGAGTGACGGTGGTGTCGACTGTAGTACGATACTGTTGGTAACTTGGTAATTCGGGGTGGTAATTCGGGGGACATAACACACAATTCACATCACCTTTCTATCGCACTAATTGCCTTGCTTTCGAAAACATCAGTCAGCACGCGGTCGGGCCCTTCGAGCATGATGTATTTAAGTTCGCCAAAATCCCTGATTGGTGTTCGGAAGTTGAAATCCTTCGCCTCCATGTGAGCGACCAGTGCTGAAATATTATCCGTTATAATTACGAGATGACGAACGGCATTTTTCCCGGTACCCCGGGGAGGCTGGTCATAAAAATTGATATTCCTGGGATGATTACATACAGTCATGATTTTCTAACGCATCTTAAAATATGTGTAAAGGAAGTTCTTATCAATAAACCTAAACGGGCGCTGATTTTCCCTGATTTTCGGTTGCCGACATAGCAAAATAGAGCGGCAGGAAGGTTATTTTCGTATCCGGCAGTTTTGCAAACGGCCGGATGGAGAAAACCATCGCTTTGCCGCTGTTTGCATAACTGTCCAGATAAAGCTGCAGGCTCTTCAAGCTTCCCGATGCGCCGCTTTTTACCTCTACAGGATGTACGATGCCATCTATCACCGCAAGAAAGTCCACCTCCGCCATGCTGCTCTTTGCCGGCCTGTCCCAGTAATAAAGTGCACCTTTTTGGGAAATGAGCATCTCCTGACCCACAAACTGTTCCGCCATAGCACCACGATATACCTGAAGCAGATCGTTTCTGGTATACTCCAGTTCCACAGATATACCGGAAAGACTCTGCATGAGTCCTATGTCCGCCATGATTACCTTGAATATGCCGGGCGATGCCGATGCCCCCAAAGGGAGTCCGGCTGGATTTACAGATGGTATCTTGCGGACGACACCGGCCAGACAGAGCAGCTCAAATGCCTTTTTCAGCGTTGGATTCGAGTATCCCTCGGCAAGCCGGGCATATTTTATCTGCCGTCCCACATTCCGGGAAAGAGTTGTAAATACGCTGTTGAGACAAAGCTTGTCCGCATGGGGTGCGTATTTCGCAAAATCCATGCGATAGGTCTCAATCAATTCCTTGTGTACATCAAATGATTCCCGCAAAGAACCTGTATCTACGTAAGCCTGCACACTTTCCGGCATGCCGCCGACGAAGAAGTATTTCCGCAGCTCAGTGATGAGATAATCATGCACTGTTTGCGAAAGCGGGCCAGGGGTGGCAAGAACGACTGCGGCAGCCTCCGCATTGCCAATGGCTTCAAGATACTCCGCAAAGCAGAGCGGATATATCTGCAGAAACTGAATCCTCCCCACGGGAACGGAAACGTCCTTAAGGGCAAACTCAAGCAGTGAGCCGGCAGCGATGACATGAAGATCGGGCATCTCCTCGTAAAAATATCGCAGGGCGGCGATGGCACGGGGGGATGATTGTATTTCATCAATAAAGAGAAGTGTCTTGCCGGGCTGTATCTTCTGACCGGTCAGAATTTCCAGATCGGCACAGATACGGCGGGCATTCAGAGCACCCTCAAAAACTGCTCTCCATGCCGGGTTTCTTTCCAGATCAATAATGGCGGTCTGTTCAAAACATTTATTCCCGAATGCCTTTACCGACCAAGTCTTGCCAACCTGCCGCAAGCCTCGAAGAATCAGTGGCTTGCGGCGGGGGCTTTCTTTCCATTGTTCAAGCTGGCTCTCGATAAATCTCTTCATCCTGCTGCCTCCCTGCATATCCGCCACTTAATAATACAAGGTTGATATATCACGGGTGCTTTAAAAAAGAAATGGTTTTCTGCCAAAACCCGTGAGGTAGATTGAAAATTATTCGGACTCGACAACGTCGGCAACGCCGATGATCCGCGCTTCCAAGAGAATCTGATCCCCCGAAAGTCCATGGGGGTATCCCGAACCGTTCATGCGTTCATGGTGTTGAACGATAATGTCAGCAACGGGATACTCGAAGGCGAT
>CAIVDK010000450.1 GCA_903904655.1 uncultured delta proteobacterium
CAACCGTGACAAGATCATCAAACACATGTCCAACTGCAAGGAAATGGGCATCAATATTCTGCCGCCGGATATTAATGAATCGCAAAAAGATTTCAGTATTTCGGGGGGGAATATCCGCTTTGGTCTGGCAGCTGTTAAAAACGTTGGTGAGGCGGCCATCGAATCGATCATCGCCATGCGACAGGAAGCAAACTTTACCTCCTTCATGGATTTTCTGAGCCGTGTCGATTTGCGCAAAGTAAATAGAAGAGTTATCGAAAGCCTGGTGAAATGCGGTTCCTTTGATTCGCTGGGTTACACCCGCCGACAGCTCATGGAATGCCTAGACCAGGCCATGGAAGAAGCACAACGCAAACAAAAGGAATTACTAAGCAATCAGGCAAGTATCTTTGATCAGTTGGACGCTGTGGATACCTCTAAAGCCAATGGCGGATCATCTTTCCAGATTCCCAATCTTCCGGAATGGGATCGTAAAGAACTGCTCTCCATCGAAAAAGAAACGCTTGGTTTTTACATTACCGGTCATCCACTACATGGTTATGCAGATAAATTAAAACTGGTCACCAATGCAAATTCCATTACCTTAAATACAAAACACGATAAGGACGCTATAACTATTGCCGGAGTGATCAGTTCACTTGCCGAAAGATTGACCAGGAAAAAAGATGTGATGTGCAATGTCATTTTGGAAGATTTGCAGGGTTCAGCCAGCATTATCTTCTGGGCAGATATTTATAAGAAGTTTTATGAACTGCTCCATGCTGATGAGCCGGTTGTTATTCATGGTATTATCGATGTCGGCGATGAATCGCTTAAGATTATTGCTCAGGATGTAGTCCCTCTGACTAAAGCCCTGGAAAATCCATATAAACAGGTTCGTTTTATGATTGATACAGGAAAAGTATCCCCGGAAAATATTAAATCCCTGTACAACACAATAAAGAAACACAACGGTAAATACGAAGGTTACATTCATATTCTTGATGGGAAAAGTGAAACCATTGTACGGCTCGGAGAACAGACCAGGCTCGATATTTGTGACAGACTGCAACGGGAAGCAGATGGGATACTAGGGGAGGGCGCTACGATTTATTGTTAAAAAGAATGACACCAATCGACCACAAAATAGATTGTTGATAAACAAATAATATGTCAGATGAAGAAAGAATATATAGATCATTAATTAATAAAGATAATCTAACTTCATATAACGTGAAAATTTCAGAAAGCGACCTGTTTATAAGTTCAGATATCAACCTGTCCGCTGCAGCTGAAAAATCATTAATTCAACATCGCCACTCTTTAGAAAACTACATTAAAAACTATCCGGAAGTCCGCACATCGCTTTTACCGTTTCCCAAAGACGATTTAGCTCCTCCGATTGTCAGAAATATGATCGCCAAATCAAAAATCTGCGGGGTAGGGCCGATGGCCTCGGTCGCCGGTGCCGTTTCCGAATTTGTGGGATCAGACCTCCTCGACCAAACCGAAAACCTCATTATCGAAAATGGCGGAGACATCTTTATTCGGGCAAA
>CAIVDK010000451.1 GCA_903904655.1 uncultured delta proteobacterium
ATGTGGTCATCTCCGTTTTTCAGGAGTCGGCTCGCTCATTCTACGGTCTGGAAGACTTGTGGGACGCGCCACGCATGAAGATTGACGAAAATGCCGCCGAAATAAAAAAATTAACCAAGGATATGGTTTGATTTTAAGTGATTTTTTTCATGAAATATCCGATGTTCTTTTCCCGCCTCTTTGTCTTGCGTGCTCTGAGGTTCTCGCCTCCGGCCCCCAAGAGGTCTTTTGTCCCGAATGCCGTCGTCAAATCACTTTTATCACCGGTAGTTGCTGTCCGGTTTGCGGCATAATATTCCCCGACTCGCCCTCCGGAAATCACCTGTGCGGAACCTGCCTGGAAAACAGACCCTGGTTCACGTCCGCCCGCGCCGCTGTTGCCTATGATGGCGTCATTCTCGATGCAATCCACCAATTCAAGTACGGACGCAATATCACAACAGGCGCAGCGTTGGCGCGTCTATTGGCCGGTTTTGATTTTGCCGATATAAACTTGAGCATTTTTGATACCATTGTCCCTGTCCCTTTGCATATCAAGCGCCTGCGAGAGAGGGGTTTTAATCAATCACTTATTTTAGCCTGCGTCTTAGGGAAGAAATATAGCATAGATGTCGATTTTTCCTTGCTAAAAAGGCACAAATTTACTTTAACGCAGACAGGTCTGGATAAAAAGGAAAGAGAAAAAAATATTTCCGGCGCTTTTGTCGCCGTTTTACCGGAAAGAATCCAAAACAGGAATTTGATCCTGATTGATGATGTTTATACAACAGGCGCCACGATCAACGAATGCGCTAAAACGCTGGTAAAGGCCGGCGCTAGCCAGGTGGCGGTATTGACGCTGGCCAGGGTTCTTTAGCAGGCTCTGCTCAAAAACCCATCATCTGAACATATTCTAAACCAATGATCATAAAGGATTCGTCATGAATAAGATTCTCGACAGAAAAATTCTAAAAAATAACTTGGACGTACTTCGCCGGGAAGGCAAAAAAATCGCTTTCACCAACGGCTGTTTTGATATTCTGCATGTTGGCCATGTCCGTTATTTAAAGGAAGCGAAAAAAACAGCGGATATCCTGGTTCTGGCGCTCAACAGCGACTCATCCGTGCGGGCGATTAAGGGCGAAAAAAGACCGCTCGTCTCCGAAAAAGAAAGAGCGGAAGTGCTCGCCGCGCTGGAATGCATTGATTTTGTAACGATATTTACGGAGCTGACGCCGCTGGAAATCATTTGCTACCTCAAACCGGACATCCTGGTCAAAGGCGGCGACTGGCCGGAAGACAGGGTTGTAGGACGCGATGAAATCAAGCAATGGGGCGGATACGTCACAATTATTCCGGAAGTGGCCGGGAAATCCACTACCAATATCGTGGATAAAATTATTTCCGTCTATTGTCCCGGAAACTGACAAGCTGATGTGATCCCCTGATTCTTTACTAAAAGGGAAAAAGTGTTTTTTGATTTTCTTTAGTTAAAATTTTTTCCTTTACAAACATTACCCCATTAGGTAATAAGGGCGACAATTTCAACATCATCTAGACAAGGAGTAGCCGCATTGGAAAAACAAACGACTTTGAAGCCGGAAAAACTGGAGGCATTCCGCAAGTTGCTCATCCAGAAGATCAATGAGCTGCTGAGTGAGGCGGGTAAAACCGTCACGGAAATGACCAACGGCAAGGAAAATTTCCCCGATCCCAACGACCGGGCGTCGCTGGAATCCGACCGAAACTTTGAGTTACGCATCCGCGACCGAGAGCGCAAACTCATTGTAAAAATGCAGGAAGCCATTAAAAGAATTGATGACGGAACATACGGCATTTGCGAAGCCTGCGAGGGGCCGATTTCCGAAAAAAGGCTTTTGGCCAGACCAGTCACCACGGAATGCATTGATTGTAAAACCAAACAGGAAAAGCTCGAAAAACTCAAAGGTGAATAAGGCCCTTACATGACCATAAAAAACGCCCCGTCCGCGGGGCGTTTTTATTGCCGGTTTTTTGTGCGTTCAACATTTCCCTTTTTTGTCCAAAGATGATAATCAGCTCCCATGTATGTAAATGTCGCCATCAACATTCCGGCTGATAAACTTTTCACCTATGCCGTGCCGGCCAAT
>CAIVDK010000452.1 GCA_903904655.1 uncultured delta proteobacterium
ATGCCGGCCATGATTTCTTTGAAGGCTTTTTTCGCCTCTGTGGCGGTGCGGATGTCCACATGAATCAACCCTTTTTCCGTTTTGTGAGCGATTTCCGCGGAGCAACCTTTCATGACCAGCGGGAAGCCGATTTTTTGAAGGGCTGCGTCCAGATTCTTTTTGTCCTTGATCAGAATTTCGCGCGTCACCGGGATATCATAGGCAGCCAGGACTTGCTTGGCCTCATATTCCGAAAGCGTAGTGCGGCCTTTGTGTAGGGCCTTGCCGATCATTTGAATAGCTTTATCTTTTTTCATAATTTTTTCCTCCATAATAGGTGTTGACGTTTGCGATCGCCCGGATGGCATCGTGCAGCTCATCAAAAACGGGGATGCCGCGATCAATATATTCCTGCCTGGCCATGGCAATCATTTCGGTAATATCCAGATTGTCCAACCCCCTTTTCGCGTTGGGGAGAACGGCGACAACCGGCTTGCCGGTCTGGTCCACAACCTCCCGAACCGCCTGGGCCAGTTCCCGGAAAGGCGTAACTTCCGCCACCGGCTTATTGAACATGTGGGCAATTGTTTTATAATGAAAAAGAAGTGAAACGATAATTTGCAGTTCAACCCGTTTATCTTCCGCCGCGGCGAGCAGAACTTCTTTGAGGGTTGGTGGTGCAACAAACGGGTTGGCCACGTCAATAGGGTTGACGGAGCTCGATCCGGGTTTAGGCAGATGATCGCCGATGCGCGCCTGAAGCTCGTCAGAAAATGGCGGTATGTCGATGCCGTAAATTTCAGCGGTATCACAGGCGGTGACACCGATAGCGCCGCCGCCGCCCACAATGGATATTCCTTTGAATGCTTTGTGCGGCAGAAGCGCAAAGGCCAAGCTGGTCTGCGCCAGTTCTGCTGTGTCATGGACCTGAATGGCGCCCGCCTGCTTCAGAACGGACTGCCAGATCACACGACTTCCACCCATGGACGCGGTGTGGCTGGCAACGGTTCTGGCGCCGGCGCGGGAGAGTCCCCCTTTGTAAACGATGACAGGTTTCTTCTTTGCGGCGGCTTTAATTTCGCGGAAGAAAGAGTCGCCATCTTTAATGCCTTCGATATACATCGAGATGACTTTTGTCTCCGGATCATCTTTCAAGTAGTGCAGAAGATCGGTTTCTCTGAGATCGGCGCCGTTGCCGAAACTGACAACCTTGCTGAACCGGACACCCAGCCATTTTCCCGCATGTGCAAAGTCAATGGACATGCCGCCGCTTTGGGCCAGAAAGGCTACCGGCCCGCTCTGGCGTGAAAGATCCGGTCCCGGAAGCAGCGTCAGGCCACTGGCCGGGCAATAGATGCCAAAACAATTGGGGCCGACAACGCGGATGCCTTTGTCGGCTATTTCTTTGATTTGCCGTTCAAGATCTTTTCCTTCCGAGGTTCCCAGTTCGCTGAAACCGGAGGAAAGAATCTCCGCGCCGGCAGCACCTTTTTTTCGGCAGGCTTCCAGTGCCTCCGGCACGTGCCGGGCCGTCACGGCGATGATGGCAAAATCGATTTTTTCCGGGATATCCTCAACGCTTTTGAAAATATTCAGTCCTGCGATCGTGCCGCCTTTTGGATTGACGGGGAATATTTCTCCTTCAAACCCCATGGCCATGATGACCTTCAACATTCCCGCGCCAAAGCCTACGCCGTTTTCTTCAGCGGAAACGCCGATAATCGCGAGCCGGCGGGGGTGAAAAATCCTATCATAATCCGTTACCGGATAACGGTTCCTTTTGCGGTTGACGGTTTTTCTTGTACTGTCTGACATTATTGGCCTCCATAACTTCTGATATTATCTTGTATGCTAAACATTAAATCAAATCTTTACTTTCGAAGGTCTTTCAGCATTCGTATAAAAAGCAGTCTTTCTTCCGCGTTGAATATGGAAAAAACCTCCTGGTTAACTGCGATGGTGTCTTTCAAAAATTTCTCCCGGCATTGGCGCGATTTGGCTGTCAGTTGGATATTCAGGACGCGTCTGTCCGCTTTAACGGCGTTCTTAATAACCCATCCGCTTTCCGCCATGCGATCCAGAACGCCGGATAAGGTGGCGCTGTCCAGAGCCAGGCGCTTTCCCAGTTCCCCGGCGGAAAGACCTTCTTCCTCGTACAGAGCGTGCAGGGCCAGCGCCTGCATAGGCGTCAATCCGTACGGTTGCAGACGGGATTTAAAAGTTCCGTAAACCTTTTGATTGGCTTTACTGAGGATAAATAAAATGACGTCCTGATAGCTGATCAAGGAAACACCTTTCTTATTATTTAGTATGCAAGATAAATAAACGGGGAGGCGAAGTCAAGAAAATTTTAGTCCATAAAAATGGTGAATCAGGCAATCAACCGTTTTTGAGCATTCCCGGACAGCCTCCCAGTCGGTGCGCTGATTTTCGTTGACTTTCAGAAAAAATCCTGTTTATGTGCCGCACATAGTCATTAAGCTTTCACGTAAGTATTCCCTGGATGCAATATTTTGAATGCCCCTTGAACGTTACTGGGAGGACATCTCGATGACTCACCAAATAATTAACCTCGATGGGATCAAAAAAGATCCCCGCACCTCTGCTGTTACTATATTCCTGAATTTGAAGCCCATCATGACAACCCGGTTAACCGTGTCGTCAGGGAAAATCTCCCCCGTGCAAAGCAATGCATTGCCGACACTTAATCCTGCTTTTCAAGTTACGAAGCATAGCGTATTGACGGTTGGCACTCTTCGTCTATGTCCGCCATCATCCGTTTTTGATCGCTGTTCTTTGAGCTTTTTCCGTGGGTTCCGTATTTCAAGGAGCTGCTATTCTTGGCTATGGAACGACTCATTTGCCTTGGCAAATCTAATCCATTCTTGAAGGAGGGTGTTATGAAGAAAAAAGGTGTAGGAATTGTAGTGTTGGCTGTAGCTGTTTTGTTCGCCATGTCCTTTACATGTGCGGCAGAGGAAAAGGTGTTCAACCTGAAATACCAGCAGATGCGGTTGGCTTCCGAACCCGGGATGGCCTACTACACGGAGATGTTTGAAAAGACGCTCCCCGCTATGACGAACGGGCGACTCAAGGTCAAGATGTTCTGGGCCGGTGACCTCGTCAAGAGTGCCGATTCCCTTGATGCCGTCAAATCGGGAGTTGTGGATATGATCGGCATGCCTTCGATCTATTTCAAAGGTATCATTCCGGAAGCGAGTATTGAATACGGTCTCCCCTTCGGCATACGGACACCCGGCGAAATGTACAATTTCATGTACGGCAAGAAGCTGCCTAACCAGTTCGGCGGCTGGAAGGCTATCGACCTCCTCCGCAAGGTGTACGCCAAGCAAGGTGTGCATTATCTTACCGGCGGTGCTGACTGCTGGCCGGCGTCTCTTATGTTCAACTCCCCCATCAACAAACTTTCCGACCTGAAAGGTAAAAAAGTTCGCGCATCGGGGCTGATGATTACCTGGGTGGAGCGGATGGGCGGCCAGGGCGTCTATATCCCCGGCGAGGAGGCCTACAGCGCCCTCCAGACGAAAACCATCAACGGTGTGACTTGGGGCAGCGCCATGGGCATGTACAGCATGAAATTTCACGAAGTCGCCAAGAACTTCCTCTATCCGCCCCTCATGCCGGTCAATCACTTGACGGTGCTGGTCAACAAAAAAACATGGGATTCACTACCGCCGGATCTGCAGGTCGCTCTGGAGCAGGCCATGATCAAGGCGGGTATGGATATGACCTATCATCAAAACTGGACTGGCGAGCAGTGGGGCCTTAACAAGATGGCCCAGAAGGGTGTCAAGATGAATGTGTTGAAAGGCGCCGAACTGGCCAAGGCGGAAGAGGTAGCTTATGCCATCTGGGATGAAGAAGCCAAGAAGAGTCCCGATGCAGCGGAACTGGTCAAAATGACGAAATCGTACATGAAAGAAATGGGTTATATGAAATAGAAAAAAAGGGGGGAAACTGGGAAAAAAAGCTTCTCCCCTTTTTTTAACCTGCCAAAATAACTGATAAAAGCCGGGACATGTTGTGCCCGGGCCAAGCGAATTTTAATCTTTCCGGCAGGCATCCGATATTCCATTTTCTAAGAAAATTCAATTCATACGGCTAAGGGGAAGTTATGCGTTCTTTTGTGCGAATAATAAATAAAATCAGTGAAATAAGCGGTGAAATTCTTATGTGGTTTTCCTGGATACTGACGTTTATTATCATGTGGGAAGTCATTGCCCGAACCTTTTTCAACCATCCGACGACCTGGGCCCATGAATCAAGTATCATGGTTTTTGCCGCCTTGACCATCCTGAGCGGGGCCTATACGCTCCGCTATCGCGGCCATGTCAACATGGACCTGATCTATGTGAACCGCTCGGTCCGGGGGAAAGCGATCCTCGATGTGATCTCCTTTCCGTTTTTCTTCGTTTTTTGCGTTACCATCATCTGGCTCGGGTGGGAGTTCGCCTTCCGCGCCGTCATGGCCCTGGAGGTGTCCCAGAGCGACTGGGCCCCGCCTCTCTGGCCGATTAAGCTGGCCATTCCCCTAGGTGCTTTGCTGCTGCTGCTCCAGGGTTTTGCCAACCTGATCTCTGATGTCTATACCGCTGTAACGGGGAAAGGAGTGGAAGCATAATGGATACTGGACTTGTTACTATTCTGCTCTTCGCCGCCATGGCCATCGGGTTGATCTCGGGCCTTCCCATTGCCTTCGTCCTCGGCTCGATTGGTGTCGTTTTCACCTTTTTCCTCTGGGGTCCCCATGCCATGGGTGTGATTCCCAACCTGATCTTCGGCAAGGCGATGATGTCCTTCGGTCTCCTGGCCATACCCCTCTTCATTTTGATGGGGTCTGTTCTCCAGGAATCGGGCATGGCCGACCGGCTCTTTTCCGCCGTCCACGTGTGGGCGGGAAAGGTGCGTGGCGGGTTGGCAGTGGCTGCCGTCATCGTCTGCACGATCTTTGCCGCCATGACGGGGATCGGTGGCGCCGGGACGATCACCATGGGCCTCATCGCGCTGCCCGCCATGCTGAAACACGGATACAATAAAAAAATGGCCCTCGGGGCCGTCGGGGCCGGCGGAGCCCTGGGGATTCTCATCCCGCCCAGCATCATTATGATCATCTACGGCATGATCTGCCAGGTCTCCGTGGGTCGGCTCTTCGCCGGTGGCCTGGGCCCCGGCCTTCTCCTGGCGATCCTCTACTGGTCCTACATTCTCCTCCGCTGCAAGATCAACCCGGAAGACGGCCCGATCGCGGAGACGGGCGAGCGCGAACGGACCTTTATGGAAAAGATGCGCGCCACGACCCCGGTCAGCCC
>CAIVDK010000453.1 GCA_903904655.1 uncultured delta proteobacterium
GCCTACGAGGTCTACATCTTCCTGAATGGCCGCCACGGCGACTTGTTCCGGAGTCTGGTGACAGCCAGTGTAGATCACTTCAAAGCCGGCGTCGCGGAAGCAGCGAGCCAGTATGCGAGCGCCCCGGTCATGACCGTCCAGGCCCGGTTTAGCCACCATTACGCGAATTTTTCTTGCCGACATCAACATCTCCTTAAAGTACTTCTAATACCAAGTCGCATTCATCAGGATACCGCGGCGGCAAGGAGGAGGCGCCGGAGACGTATTAAGAATACGTTGAGGACGCTGACGACGCTGCCAACAAAGGTAGCCGTATGAGGGCGACTTGGTTTCACTAATACAATCCGGGGTCCCTATACTCCCCGTAAACGTTGCGGTAAACGTCGCAGATTTCCTGCTGGGTCGCCAAGTTCTTGACCGCCTCGATGCAATACGGCATCACGTTTGCACCGGTTTTGCAAGCCGCACGAATATCGGTAAGTGATTGATTTACGGCGCGGTTGTCGCGTTTGCGGCGGACATCCTGAACCCTTTTGATCTGTTGCTCGCCCATCTTTTCATCGATCTCTACCAGCGGCACCGCATGCTGCACCTCGGTGACATACTTATTGACGCCGACCATAATTTTTTCCTTGGTTTCAATCTGCCGCTGGAATTTGTAGGCCGCGTCCGCTATTTCCATTTGGGGGAAGCCTTTTTCAATAGCGGCGATCATGCCGCCCATGGCGTCGATTTTTTCAATATAGTCCCATGTTTTTTCCTCGATTTCATTGGTGAGGGATTCGACAAAGTAGGAACCGGCCAGCGGGTCGATTGTGTTGACCACGCCCGTTTCTTCGGCCAGGATTTGCTGGGTGCGCAAGGCGACTTCCACCGCGTGTTCGGACGGGAGACAGAAAACTTCATCCAGCGAATTGGTGTGCAGCGACTGCGTTCCGCCCATGACGGCGGCCAGCGCTTCCACCGTGGTGCGGATGATGTTGTTGTAGGGCTGCTGTGCGGTCAGCGAACAGCCGGCGGTTTGTGTGTGGAAGCGCATCCACAGCGAACGCGGATTTTTTGCACCGAAGCGGTCGCGCATAATTTTAGCCCAAATACGACGCGCCGCCCGCAGTTTGCAGACTTCCTCAAAAAAGTCGATGTGCGAATTGAAAAAGAAAGACAGGCGCGGTGCGAAATCGTCCACGTTCATTTTTTTGCGGCGAATGACATCTTCAACGTACTCGATGCCGTCGCGCAATGTGAAGGCCAGTTCCTGAACGGCAGTCGCACCCGCTTCGCGGATGTGATAGCCGCTGATACTGATCGTGTTCCAACGGGGAACGTATTTGGCGCCGAACTCCACCGTATCGCTGATAAGCTTAATGGAGGGTTCCGGCGGACACATGAGCGTCTTTTGCGCGATGAATTCCTTGAGCATATCATTTTGAATCGTGCCGCCAATTTTGGCAAGCGGCACGCCTTTGATCTCGGCTGCCGCGCAATACATCGCCCATAGCACAGTGGCCGGGGGATTAATGGTCATCGATGTGGTCACCTGATCCAGCGGAATGTCATCGATTAGCGCCAGAAAATCCTCCAGCGTGTCAATGGCCACACCGCACTTGCCCACCTCCCCTAATGATCTCGGCGAGTCGCTGTCATAGCCCATGAGTGTTGGAAAATCGAAGGCGGTGCTGAGGCCGGTCTGTCCCTCGCGTAAAAGCATTTGCCAGCGGGCGTTGGTGTCCTGAGCGCTGCCCATGCCGGAAAACATGCGGAATGTCCAGTGCCGTCCGCGGTAACCGGTAACCTGATTGCCCCGCAGATAGGGAAATTCGCCCGGTGTGCCGATGTCTTGGGCAAAATGCATATCCTTTAAATCTTCGGGTGTATAAAGCCTTTTGATATCCAGATCGGAAATGGTTGAAAATTGTTTTTTCTGGTCGGGATTGCTTTTTCGCGCCTTTTGAACCTCATCTTGCCATTTTTCGGTTAGCTTTTGAGATGTCTTTTGTGTTTCATCCGAGAAATACAATTTAACCCCCTGTTATTTTAAGTCGTAGATAGGGAAACCACAGTAGGAGATTGGCAGTCAAAAAATTAGTCAGCGCTAACGCAGATGTTCTGTTTTTGTCAAGAAATAATCAACCACCTCGCGAGCTCGCTGTCGAGGCATGAAATGAAAGTCATTATATCGCGAGCAAGCTCACGGAGAATTAATGCTCGTCCCGCTTAAGCGGGATTAAGGGTTGGGAGTGCTTTCACCAATAAAAACGCTCCGGGACACAGAGTCTCCGGAGCGCTTTTCTTTGGTTTTAAATGAACGGCTATGCCGCTCTGACGTTTTCTGCTTCCAGGCCTTTTTTGCCCTGGACAACGTCAAAACTGACCTGCTGGCCCTCATTCAGCGTCTTGAAGCCGCTGGACTGAATCGCGCTGAAGTGCACGAAAATGTCCGTGCCGCCCTCTTGCTCAATGAAGCCGAAGCCTTTGCGTTCGTTGAACCACTTTACTTTACCTTCTGACATAGTACTAATCCTCCTTTCTCAAAATTTCCTAAGTCGAATTATCACTGTGGCAGAAACAAAAAGGCCGCCAAATTCAAAAGTACTTAAGGCGGCCGACCTTGCGCTTTATAATGACACCATTCAACTTATTCCTTCGCTTTTTTTCTGTATGACCCGCGAAGTTGAATGCACCCTAGGGTAATTGTCCATAATAGTCAAGCGTTATTTTTTAATAATTTGTTGTGCTTAATTTTTTCCCCAAAGCATGCTATGGCTGATTGCAGGAAAGATCAGACTAACCGGTGTGCAACCAAACCACCCAGAGAGGGCGCGAGATCACGCGTGTCCGGGTGACTATTTTCCGGATTGACGAAACGCTCCGGGGCATTATATTGAATGGAATAGAAATGTTTGCCGGAGTTAAAAAATATCGAAGGAGTAAATTTGATGACGACCTCTGAAAACCGTCCCGCCAAATTCGGCGGGGCAGCGCGTTATGTTCTTGATGATGAATTGGCTAAAATTGTGAATATTTCGATGGCGCTGGAAATGCCGCTCCTGCTCAAAGGTGAACCGGGTACTGGCAAAACCATGCTGGCACACGCCATCGCCGAATCACTTCGCATGCCGCTCATCATCTTAAATGTCAAATCCAGCATGAAACTGATCGACGCCCTGTATCAGTACGATACCCTCACCCGTCTCAATGACAGCCGTTTTGCCGATTCCGGCAGAAATGTTAGCAATATCGAGGAGTATATCAAGATGGGCAAAATCGGCCAGGCGTTCACGGCGGACAAAAAAGTGGTGTTGCTTATCGATGAGATCGACAAGGCCGACACGGACTTTCAGGACGACATGCTCGATATTCTGGATCAGATGCAGTTTGACATTATGGAAATCGACCGGACGATCAAGACGAAAAACCGGCCCGTGATTGTCATTACCTCTAACGCGAAAAAAGATCTGTCCGATCCTTTTCTGGGGCGCTGCAATTTCCACCATATTGCGTTTCCCGACCATGATATGATGCGTAAGATCATCAACGTGCACTTCCCGGATTTGAATAAAGACCTGACTGCCGCCTGTATGGACGCGTTTTATCGTCTGCGGGAGGTGCGCGGCGTGGAGAAGAAGCCCGCCACACGAGAGCTGATCAACTGGATGCGGGCGCTCCAGGCCGACCCCGATTTCAACATCAAAAGCTTGAAATCGGCCAATGTGCCTTTCCTGGGTGTGCTGTTTAAGAAGAGCACGGATATTTACCTCGCCTCGCATCAATAAAGTGGAAAAATATGTTTATTAATTTTTTCTATACACTGCGCGACAAGGGCATTCCCGTAACCCCCACGTCTTTTCTGCGTCTGCAAAAAGCGCTGGGGATGGGACTGATTTCTTCGTTGGATGATTTTTACAGCGTGACCCGCAGCCTGCTGGTCAAAAGCGAACGCTATTTTGATATTTATGATCAGGCATTTGCCGTGGCGTTTCGCGGGATGACGGAAGTCGAGCCGACCGACGCGGAGCTCTCTGAAATGATCAAGGCGATGCTCTCCGAATGGCTCAAAGATCCGGAATCGATGGCCGACGCATTGGGGCTTTCCGAAGAGCAGGTCAAACAAATGACGCCCGACGAACTGGTTGCCCATTTCTTAAAGCGCCTCAAGGAACAGACGGAAGCCCACCATGGCGGCAATAAATGGATCGGCACGCACGGCACCTCACCCACCGGCCATTCCGGCACGCATCCTGGTGGCATGCGCGTGGGAGGCGAATCGCGCAACAAATCCGCCATCAAAGTCGCGATGGAGCGCCGTTACCGGGATTATTCACAATCCGGCCCTATCACCGCTTCGCAAATCGGCGAGGCGCTCAAAAGGATCAAGCACCTTCAGCCCGCTGGGCCCAAGGATATTGTGAATATCGATGAAACGATTTATCAGACCATGCGTAATGCCGGTGAAATAGAAATCGTCTTCGACCGGCGTCTGGCCGACCGGCTGAAAGTCAAACTGCTCATTGACAACGGCGGATGGTCGATGGATCCGTATGTGGAGATTGTGCAGGTGCTCTTTCATTACGCGCAATTTCAGTTTAAGGAACTCGAAATTTACTTTTTCCACAATACGATTTATTCCAAAGTCTGGCTCGATGCGCAACGTCACAAGAAACCGATATTGGTGGATGAATTTGCCCGTTCTGATCCTGAAACGCGCCTTATCATTGTCGGCGATGCATCGATGGCGCCTTACGAACTGGCCGACCCGCGGGGAGCTATTTATGTCGGCCAGAATGAATCACGGCCGTCGTTGGATTATCTGAAGTTTTTATCCAAAACGTTTCGGCATACCGTTTGGCTAAATCCGCAGTCGCAGGATCACTGGTTTTATACCTGGACGGTGAAAACCATTGCCGGCATTTTCCCGATGTTCGAACTGTCCCTCGATGGACTGGAAAAAGCGGTGCATCATTTAACATCCAGGAATTAACAGGAGGGAAAAGTCATGAAAAAGAGATTTGTTTCTATCATTGCCATTATGCTTATTTTAGCATCCGCGACTGCGATAGCCGCGACGACTCAACCGCCACAGGTGGGCAGTTCCTTACCCGAGATGAAATTGCTGAAACCTATTGATGCCCATGACCTTCAATATCTGGGCTTATCCGGCGCCGGTTTGTTTTCACCGGATCAGGTGAAGGCGCAGGCGCTGATTATCCAGATCTTCAGCATGTACTGTCCTTACTGCCAGAAAGACGCACCCAACGTCAACCGGCTCTTCGACCTGATGGAGCACAATCCCAATCTGAAGGGTAAAATCAAAATTCTCGGTATCGGCGTCGGAAATTCCCCGTTTGAAGTGAACACGTTTAAAAAGAAATATAAGATAGGGTTTCCGCTGATTCCCGACGCGGATTTTAAAATTCATAAAGTTGTCGGCGAAGTTCGTACGCCATACTTTGTGGTGGTGAAGTTAAACGGCCCCCAAAAGCTGGGCGTGGTTTATTCCAGACTGGGCGCGCATGAAAATATCGAAACGTTTTTGGCCGAGGTGGTCAAACTGGCTGATATTAAATAGGAGGCGGTTATGAGAAGGCAAATTCTGATTGCGATATTTATTGCCGGATTTTTTGCGTCGAACGCTTTTGCCCTGTCCGAAGCTTATAAGGGAAACATATATTCAGTGGGTAAGCTCAAGGCTGTGGACAGTGTTTTAAAGGTGAAAGTCGGCCAGAAAGCGCCGGACTTTACGCTCAAGGCCATCAGTGGCAAAAAAGTTTCCCTGAAAGATTTCAGAGGCAAAAAAAATGTCGTACTTTCCTTTATTCCCGCCGCCTGGACGCCGGTTTGTTCCGACCAGTGGCCTGGCTACAATATCGTTCAGGATCTTTTTGAAGAGAACAATGCTGTGTTGGTGGGTATTTCCGTGGATAACATACCGACGCTGTATTCCTGGACCAACCAAATGGGCAAGCTGTGGTTTAGTGTCCTTTCCGATTTCTGGCCGCACGGAGCCGTCGCTTCCCGATACGGCATTTTGCGTTCCGACGGCACGGCGGAACGGGCGATCATCATCATCGATAAAACGGGCGTCATCCGCTATATCGATGTTCATGACATTAATGAACGTCCGCCTTTAGAAAGCATTATCCGTCAACTCGAGAAAATGCTTTAGCCGTTCATCATTGGTTGCTGATGCCGGTTTGGCCAAAGTGCAGTCCGGAGATATTATTCTATTTTCTGGGCGATTTCGTTCACTATCTGCGATATTTGAATTCAGGCGGGCTGTAATTTTCCTTGACAGGGATAGTCAATTGCGATAGTCGCTTATGACCGTAAGTCACAAGCGTTCGTGTTGGCGATAGTTTTTTGTTTTTACATTCTTAATGTGTCTTCGTCGATTTATTGGAGAGGAGAATTGGCTTTGAGCTCGGAAGAAAGAAGAAATAAAGAAAAGGAAAATCGGAAAAATTCTATTTTAAAGGCAGCGCGCAAGCTGTTTTTTGAGCGCGGCTTTAAATCCGTTACCGTGGACGTCATTGCCGCCAAAGCAGAGGTGAGCAAGGGTTCCATCTATCTTTATTTTGACAGCAAAGAAGAAATATACACACAGATATTGATTTCGGCCAATATCGAGCGCCATAAAGAAGTAGAAAATTTCATAAAACAGGATGGAACAGCCTCGGAACTCCTCGTAACTTTCGCCCGCGATTATGTGAATTTTTTCCTGGATAATACTGAATTGTTTAGGATTCTGATGACCTTCATGCTCCACGCAGACAACATGAACCTGACCGAAGAGCAAAACACGCAATTGATTCATACGACCAATGAAAATATCCGCATGATTTCCGATATTCTCCAGAAGGGTGTGGATGCGGGCGAGTTTGTCTCCAATATTGATAGCCGTCAGGTGCAAAACGCAATTTGGGGATTGCTCAACGGTGTTATTTCTCTTTATATGTTCACGGGGGCGCCCGAAAAACGTCCTGAAAGAATCCATACAACCATCAGAGATAGTCTCAACGTCTTCATTAAGGGGATAAAGGCTTAAGCTGCTTTTTTTAAATGGTTTTATTTTCCGTTCTGCCGGGTTAATTTCTGAAAATCCTGATCAGCGTTGTACAGGAGCTTTTCTACATCTTTTTCCAGTTTCTCAAAGCGGTCAATGATGGCCCGGGCCTGCGGTGTCAATTGCATGGACTTATCGTGTATGCCAATGTCCACCAGTTTCATCCCCAACCGCTCTTCCGAGGCTTTTAATCTTCCCCATGCCGCACGGTAGGACATTTCCAGTTTTTTTGCTGCGGCATTGAGACTGCGCTGTTCATCGATCGCTTTGAGAATAGCGTCGCGTCCCTTGCCGAAAATAACTTTCCCGTTCGTTTCTATCCAGATTTTGTACTTGATTTCCATCAGGAGAGTCCCCCTCAAGCTTGCCTGATTCTGCTTATAGGGAATGATGGTTAAATGTCAATAAAATTCCTCATCAATAATTTTAAGCCTATGTTTTTTATATGCCGACGAGCTTGACAAAATGAACCAATTTAAAAATTTGACAAGATCTAAATAAACATTTATAAACTTGACCCTAGTAGTGGACTAGTTTTGGAATGTACTTCATCAGCAAAGGCAACTCAAACGGATTAATTCTTACTTCACACCCTCCATTTTTCACTATGGGGGCACTTTCGGAAAATGCACGTAAAAAACTTAGGGAGGGGAAACGATGAGAAGGGTTCTTTTTCTTGCTATTACCCTTATTTTGATCTTGGCCGTCAATCTGGCGGCTAAAGTCGGTGGTGGAGACGTTACCATGAAAAACAGTTTTGGTAACACAGTATTCAGTCACGACATTCACACTCAAAAAAATCTATCCTGTCAATCATGTCATCCCGAGCCCTACCTGACAGCCGAGAAGCATCAAGCAATTACCATGAAGCAGATGGAACAAGGTAAGTCCTGCGGTCTGTGTCACGACGGGAAACAAGCGTTTACCGTCAAAGGCAGCTGCAACGTATGCCATAAACGCTAGGAGGAACGCATCATGTACGAGGGAAAAGACGAATTGGTCGTCATGCAGGAGGACCTGAAGCGGGCTCTCAAAAAAACGAAACCCGCCTGGTCTATGCTTATCGATACACAACGGTGCATCCTTTGCCATGCCTGTACCATCGGTTGTATGGTTGAGTACAAGTTGCCTCCTGGCATTCGTTATCGTCCCATGTATGAAGTCGAAAAAGGAATCTACCCCCAGGTCCGGCGTTTGTTTGTGGCAAGGCCCTGTCAGCAATGCGACAATCCGCTGTGTGTTGCTGCCTGTCCGAACAAAGGTGAAGGCAAGGCTACGTGGAAAGCAACGGATGGGATCGTCATCATCAACTATGAAAAGTGTATCGGTTGCGGTCGCTGTGTTGCCGCATGTCCCTATGGCGCCCGGAGTATGGATAATGGCGCCTTTTACACGGACAATACGCCGAGCATTCCTGAAATGGAGCGGGGTCCTGTCTGGGAATACAACAGCAAGTGGTTGCGTCAAGGTAAAAACCTGCCGGTTGGAACATCCAGAAAGTGTCAGTTTTGCTCTCACCGCCTGAAGAACGGGATGCTTCCCGTCTGCGTGTCCACCTGCATCGGACGAGCCACCTACTTCGGGGATATAAGCGATGAGGAGAGTCTCATCAGCAAGGTCATGAAAAAAACCAAGACGACCACCCTCAAGGAAATTCAGGGATTTGGGAGCATTGCAGCACGCATTGAAAAAGTCGGCAAGCAACTCAAAAGCGCCGAATGGAAAACCCTTATCGGCCAGGCCATGGGGGCCGGTCATGGTGTCGTGCCGGTGTTCGGCAATTCTGTTACTAAACCCAGAGTTTATTATATTGTTTAAGGGAGCCGCCATGAAGAATCAGGAAAAAGGCATCACCAGAAGAGATTTTATGAAATGCACTGCTGTGCTGGGCGGTGTAGTTCTGGCATCGGAGATCGATTGGGCCCATGACCTGATAAGGCGGGCCGAAGCAGGCATGCTGACCCCGGAGGAAATATACGAGCTGGGACGAGCGGAGAACATCCTTTACACGTCCTGTCTGCAATGCAACACAGGTTGCGGCATCAAAGTGAAACTCTTCCGGCGCAATGGACAAGCCTATGCCCTGAAAATCGACGGCAATCCTTACAACCCTTTTGTCGCCATTCCTCACTTACCCTTCAACATGCCTCTGTCTGAGGCGGCGCCGATGGACATGCCGATATGTCCGAAAGGCCATGCGGGACTCCAAACAACCTATGATCCCTATCGAATTGTCAAGGTTTTAAAGCGGGCGGGTAAGCGCGGAGAAAACAAATGGGAAACGGTCTCCTTCGATCAGGCCATTGATGAAATCGTCAACGGAGGCATTCTCTTTCGCCAGGTTCCCGGTGAGGAATCCCGTCAGGTGATGGGGCTCAAAGATATTTATGCCTTGAGGGATCCTAAAATCATGAAAGCCATGGGTGACGATGCCAAGGCCATAGCGAGGAGCAAAGATAAAAAAGAAGCGATAGAGGCCTTCAAGAAAAAGCATGCTGCGTCGCTTTCGTACCTGATTGACCCTGATCATCCGGATGCCGGGCCGAAGAACAACCAGATGATTTATGCGTGGGGCCGCAAAAAAGGTGGTCGGTCTGAATTTGCCCTTCGCTTTTTCCGGGATTACTTCGGGACGGCGAATTTCCACGGACATACAACCGTTTGCCAGGGGTCGCTTTATTTTGCCAGCAAGGCCTGTAGTGAGCAGTATGATTATAACCGTTTTACCGGTGGTCAGAAGTTCTACTGGCAAGGTGATATTGAAAACTCTGCTTACGTTTTGTTTGTGGGCAGCAATCTGCTGGATGCCAATTATGGCCCGCCGAATCGCGGCGGACGGTTGATGCCGAATATATCAGAAGGAAAGATTAAGATCGCCGTGGCCGATCCCCGGTTCACCAAGTTGGCTGCCAAGGCCCATCAATACCTTCCCGTCAAACCGGGAACGGACGGCGCTTTCTTCTGTGCAATCCTTCATCTCATGCTGAAAAATAAAAATTACGATGCAACGTATCTGGCCTGCGCCAACAGGGCGGCGGCGACGAAGGCTGGCGAATCCACCTATACGAATGCAACTTGGCTCGTCAAGATCGGCGCCGACGGAAAACCAGGTAAGTTTCTGCGGGCCCATGAAATCGGCCTTGCCGACATTGAAAAACGCAAAGACAAGGCAGGAAAAGAACAATCCTTTGAATATCTGGTGGCCATGCTAAAGGGGAAGCCCGTTGCCGTGGATCCCAATGACGAAAAGCTGCCCGTTGCCGGGGACCTTTTCGTGACCACCACTATCAACGGAATCAAGCTCAAGAGCCCGCTTCAACTGATTGCGGATGAAGTGAATAAAAACAATATCGACGGATGGGCCCAGATTTGCGGTATTGCGAAAAAAGATATCGAGAAGGTTGTTAAAGATTTGACCAGTCATGGCAAGCGCGCCTGTGTCGATGTTCACCGGGGCGTCTCGCAGCATACTAACGGGTTTTATAATGTATTTCTGGCCTGGACGATCAATCTATTCTTGGGCAACTTTGACTGGAAGGGTGGCATGATTGCGGCATCCACATTCAGTCAGGCGGGAAACAAAGCTGGTCAGCCCTTTGATCTGAGCAAAATGAATCCGGGCAGTCTTGGGAATTTCGGCATTAGCGTCATTCGTCACGACATCCGGTATGAGGATACCTCTTTCTTTGCAGGCTATCCGGCAAAAAGAAACTGGTGGCCTCTGGCCAGCGACATCTATCAGGAGATCATCCCCTCGATGGGGGATCAGTACCCTTATTCCGCCAAGGCTCTTTTTCTTTATCATGGCGCGCCGAATTTCTCGCTCCCCGCCGGCCAGACCAATACAGAAATCCTGATGGATACCCGAAAAGTACCGCTGTATTTTTGTACGGATGTGCTGGTTGGCGTTACGTCTCTTTATGCCGATTACATCTTCCCCGAACTGAACTATCTGGAGAAATGGGAATTCCAGGGCAGTCATCCCAAC
>CAIVDK010000454.1 GCA_903904655.1 uncultured delta proteobacterium
GATGACATTTTCCAAAACCTTGATTTTGTCGGACACTTTGGCTCCGCCGATAATGGCGACCAGCGGCCTTGCAGGATTGCCCATGGCCTTATTAAAATACTCTATTTCATTTTTCAAGAGGAACCCTGCGGCGCACACGGGCACAAACTTGGTGATAGCGGTATTGGATGCCGCTGCGCGGTGCGACACGGCAAACGCGTCGTTGATATAGACGTCGCAAAGTTTGGCGAGCTCCCGGGCAAACGCGTCATCGTTTTTGTCTTCACCCGGATAGTAGCGCAGGTTTTCCAGCAGAATCACGTCGCCTGCTTTCATGTTGGTTACAGCCTGCAGAGCCTTTTCACCAATGCAGTCATCAATGAAGGGAACATCAATCTTCAAGAGCCCCGCCAGAATCGGCGCGACGGGCTTCAAAGAAAATTCGGGAACAGGCTTTCCTTTGGGTCGCCCGAGATGGGACGCAACAATTACTCTGGCGCCCTTTTCCCGGATAAAATTGATCGTGGCTAAACTTGCTTTAACACGGGTATCGTCGGTGACGTTGCCGGCCTTGTTCATCGGCACGTTGAAATCCACCCGCACCAATACCTTCTTTCCGCTGACATCAATCTGATCTAAGTACTTCATGATTCTACCTCTCTGTTTTTATTCATATTATCATTTCGACCGCCGGGAGAAATCTTTGTCCCGAATATCGCGGGGGTTTAGGATTTCTCGTTGCTGCGCTCCTCGAAACGAGTGACCTGAAAGGTTACGAGTGACCTGAAAGGTTACGGCAAAGATTGTAATAATTGGTATCCTTGCGTTGCCATAAAAAACTAAATAAATCTTTATTTCATGATGAACGACAGGAGTTCCAGCATGCGATTGGAAAAGCCCCATTCGTTGTCATACCATGAAAGTATTTTCACCATTTTGCCGCCGATGACGGTCGTATTGGGCAAATCCACAATCGATGAATGCGGATTGCCGTTAAAGTCGCACGACACCAGCTCTTCTTCAGAGCAAAATAAAATGCCCTTCATCGCTTTTTTCGAATACTCTTTGAGTTTTTCATTGACTTCCTGCTTGCTCGTTTCGCGCGACAGTGTCGCCACAAAATCGACCAGTGAAACATTGGGTGTGGGCACGCGGATCGCCAGGCCGTCAAGCTTGCCCTTCATTTCGGGAATGACTTCTGCAATGGCGCGGGCCGCGCCGGTGGTTGTGGGAATCATGGAAAGCGCGGAGGCGCGCGCCCGGCGCAAATCCTTGTGCGGCTCGTCGAGAACCACCTGATCGTTGGTGTAAGAATGAATCGTCGTCATCAGACCGTATTCCACGCCGAATTCCTCATGCAGAATTCTGACGATCGGCGCGAGACAATTGGTGGTGCAGGAGCCCATGGAGATAATGTGATGTTTCGATTTGTCATAGTCTTGAGGATTGACGCCGAAAACAACCGTCACATCCGCCCCTTTGGCGGGTGCGGAGATCACCACTTTTCTGGCGCCTGCTTTCAGATGCTTTTCAGCTCCGTCTTTATCGGTGAATCGTCCTGTGCTTTCCAGAACAACATCTACTCCCAGGTCTTTCCAGGGCAGTGTCTCCGGGTCTTTTGCGGAAAAAGCCTTCATTTCCCTGCCGTCAACAATGATGGCATTGGGTGTGGATTTCACGTCAGCATCGAGTGTGCCGTGAATAGAATCATATTTGAGCAGGTGAGCAAGTGTTGTAGCGTCGGCCAGATCATTGACTGCCACGAATTCCACATCCTTGCTTTTATAACCGGCGCGAAATACCAGTCGGCCGATTCTTCCGAATCCGTTAATTGCAATCTTTACACTCATAGTCGTCTCCTCAATCCTCAGGTAAAAAAGATTAAACAAAAGCCTATGGGTTGTCAACCCATTTCTCCCTGGCTGTAGGAAGCAAATAACACGTCCGGTTCATAAGTTACCCGATGGAGGTGACGGATGAAGCGGAC
>CAIVDK010000455.1 GCA_903904655.1 uncultured delta proteobacterium
AGACGCTGCGGTACGTGTGAAAAAGGCCGGCTTTGACGGCGTGGAAATTCATTCCGCACATGGGTATCTTTTAAATCAGTTTTTCTCCCCCCTTACGAACAAGAGAACGGACGAATATGGCGGGAATGTGCCTGGAAGAATCAGGATACATCTTGACATGCCCCCCAAAATCCATACCAGTTTCAATGTTAGTATTTAAATGATAAACTAGCAGGAAAAGGAGTATGAAAATGGGGAAGAAAAATTACACAACAGAGCAGATCATTGTCAAACTAAGGGAAATCGAGGTATTATGCAGTCAAGGGAAGACAATCAGTGAGGCAGCCAGGCAGAGTGAAATCACAGAGCAAACGTATTACCGCTGGAGAAAAGAATACGGTGGAATGAATACAAGCGATGCAACACGATTACGGGGATTGGAAAAAGAGAATGCAAGGCTCAAGAAGATAGTAGCGGAGCTTAGCCTTGACATCTCGATTCTGAAGGATGTAAACTCAAAAAACTTCTGAGCCCTATCAAGCGACAGACGGCAATCGAGTATGTCATAGGAGAATACAATTTGACAGAAAGACGGGCTTGTAGGGTGTTAAGCGTCAATAGAGCCGCGTATCGTTATGATCCGGTAGTCCTGCCCGATGAGGAAAAGATAAGAACCGAGGTTATTGAAAAAGCTTGTAATTATGGGAGAGTCGGGTATCGCATGGTTACAAACATGATGAGAAATAGCGGAGTGAATATCAACCACAAGCGGGTTGAAAGGATATGGCGAGAAGAAGGCTTGAAACTACCTCAGAAACAAATCAAAAAACGCAGATTATGGCTTACTGATGGTAGTTGCGTCAGATTACGCCCGGAACATAGGAATCACGTTTGGAGTTACGATTTTGTAGAAGATAAGACCTATAACGGGAAAAAGATAAGAATATTAAATATCATCGATGAGCACACACATGAATGCTTGTCCTCTATCCCCAGACGCAGCTGGCGCAACAACGACATTATCGAAGTTCTGTCAGAGATTATGCTGATAAGAGGCACCCCCGAATATTTACGCAGTGATAATGGAAGCGAATTCACCGCAAAGAAAATCAGGCAGTGGTTACAGAACGTAGGGGTCATCACTACCTATATCGAACCGGGAAGCCCTTGGGAGAATGGATATATTGAAAGTTTCAATGGAAGAATGAGAGATGAGTTTTTAAACGGCGAACTATTTGGCAATATGTACGAAGCGCAGGTGCTGATCAAGCGATGGGTGGAATATTACAATACCATCAGGCCCCATAGCTCATGCAATAATCGTCCGCCGGCCCCACAGACAATCATTTCTATATTTGCTTCAAACAGAACTGAAATTAAAGGGAAATACACGGATAGATTGTCATTGACTCTTTGAAAACTGAATTGTACAATAATGTATAAGGGCTGAGGGTTAGCTCGGCTTAGATTCGGTCATAGACTAACATTGAAATTGGACCTAAAAGTGGGGGCAGATCACACCCTGATGAACAGGAATCAGTTTGCGAACGGCTCGGTGATTTTTACTCAAAACGGTTACTATGCAAGGGAATTCGCGAGAAGGACCGACGGCGGCATGGTGGGTATCAATGTGGGCATCCCGGTACCGCTTGGTGTGTTTCCCTTTTCAGGGCACAAGAGATCTTTCTTTGGCGATCTGCATTGTCATGGCAAAGATGCAGTCCGTTTCTTTACCGAATCAAAGACCGTAACATCACGCTGGTTCAACGAGGATGAGATGAATCAGGAAAAAGTCAATACATGGGACGGATCCAGCTCATTATAAACGGACTG
>CAIVDK010000456.1 GCA_903904655.1 uncultured delta proteobacterium
ACACCGCAATTTTTTAATCACGATAATATTGACATACAAGACCGAAACCCCTATACTTCCCCTCACAAAAAAGAAGTTTTTATTTATTTACCATCTAATCAAACTTGATGAACTCGTAAAAAGTCACACAAGCTGTCATTCACGCCTTCACGGGAATGACAAAAGTAGGGTAAAATTGATTTTTTACGAGACCATCAAACTTATCGGAGGTGTCATTATGAACAGGACGAAAAAATCCGTTACAAAAAGGCGTATGTTTTTAATCGTAGGGATTATTTTTCTGATCATTTTGGGGACAGCACTCATTGCTTGGTCATGGGATCTGTCCGGCAATAATTATTCCTTTACAGGAGGACGAGTATTCATTGGCATCAGCTCTCCGACGTCTTCTCATGCCGGTGACGCGAACGCCTTTCTTCAAGTGCACAATCCGGAGAACAATTCCAATAACTATGAAATTGCGAGGTTCACCGCCAAACCAGGCAGCAACAAGTTTGCTTATATCACAGTAGGAGATGCGGTTCTTGATCGCAAGGGGACACAGGGGTATATCGGCTACAACCCGGGAGAGAAAAAGTGGTACATCGGAACACATTTTTATGGACCTACGATGACTTTGAAAAGTAGCGGTGACGGCGGTTATGTGGGTATTGGTATCACAAATCCGTCCTATCCTCTTCACTTGGCGAATGGCGCATATGTATCCTCTGGAGGCGTGTGGACAAATGCATCAAGCAGGGAATTGAAAGAGAACATTAAATCTCTCTCTGTCGCACGGGCAATGATGGCCTTTAACCAACTCCAGCCGGTCGTTTTCAATTATCGGATAAACAAAGCAGAGCAGCATGTCGGCTTCATTGCCGAAGATGTACCCTCTATCATTGCCTCCAATGACCGGAAAGGATTAAGCCCTATGGATGTTGTCGCTGTGTTGACAAAAGTCGTTAAGGAGCAGCAAAAACTCATTCAAGCGCAGCAAAAAACCGTTGCTTCATTATCACAGCGGATAGAAGTCCTTGAAGCGGAAAATCACACGGGTAAATAACCCCACAACGATACACGGAACAATAGCGTGAATTCCGGGGACACAACACTTAATTCGCATCACATTTTTATCGCATTAATTGCCTTCCTCTCAAAAACCTCTATCAGCACCCGGTCGGGCCCTTCGAGCATAATGTATTTAAGGTCGCCAAAATCCCTGATGGGCGATTGGAAGTTTTAACCCTTCGCCTCCATATGGGCGATCACTGCGGAAATATTATCCGTGTGGATTCCGTGGTGATGCACGGCACTTTTCCCGGTTTCCCGCGGAGGCTGATTGTAAAAATTGATGTGGCCGGTTCCGATGCGTATCAGGACATTGCGCACTCCGGCAATAATTTCATCAAACAGGATCGCCGCGCCAAACATTTCACGATAAAATCAGATGCTCTCATCGAGATCGGATGCAAAGAGATGGACATGATGAAGATCGCAATGCATTAAAGTCCTCCATCACAAAATGAGCAATTGCCAATTACGTGGTCAGGCAGGATCCTTGAATTTGGGAGGCTGTTTGGCAAAGTTTGCGGTCACCGCCTCCATCTGGTTAGGACTCCCCATGAGCGTCATCATCAGTTCGGATTCCATCATCAGGCCCCTTCCCGAATCTCCATGCCACACTTCGTTGATGAGCTTTTTCGCCGCTCGCACGGCATCGGGATTTTTGGATGCAATCTCCCGAGCCAGGGCCATGGCTTCTTCATAGGGCTTTTCACAGACATGCGTCACCAGGTTCAATCGGGCCGCCTCTTCGCCTTTGATTACTTTACCCGTAAAGATCAGTTCCTTGGCCACGTCAATTGACACGATATCACGGATGGTCTGGGTAATGCTCATATCCGGAATCAATCCCCATTTCATCTCCATCAGCGAGAATTTGGCATCGGGCGTGCTGAATCGAATGTCAGCCCCCATGGCGATCTGGAAACCACCGCCCAGCGCTACGCCATGAATGGCCGCGATTACCGGCACGGGGAGCTCTTTCCATCCATATCCAATATGTTGATAGATGTTGGAAAGCCGATTTTGGTATCGATCGGTAAAATTGGAAAACTTATTTTCTCCGGATTGCAGGGCCGCGAAGTTCTCGACATCCATCCCGGCGCAGAAGCTCTTGCCTTCGCCGGAGATGACGACAACCCGAACACCGGGTTCCTTGGCCAAGCGGTTGATGGCGTTGGCCATGGCGTCAATCATATCAAAGCTCAAAGCATTGTATTTTTCGGGCCTGTTGAAACGGACATCCGCCACATGATTTTCTATTGAAATCTTTACTAGTTCGCTCATGGTTCCTCCTCATACCGGTATTATTATTTTATGACGGCCAATAAGACATTCATCTTTGCCGCTGTATTCAATCTTTACACAATAGCCTTTATAGGTCATTGGCTTGTCCATGGCTTTACCTCCAGTTGTTCCGGGGTTGGGACGCTCTTAAAATTCTAAGTTGGCCGTATGGTAGTGCGTTTATCCCTCTGATTATAACGATGCGGGAAGCATGGCAAGTAATCCTTGCTGGCTGCGCGCTTGGCTTCTTGGAAAGTGCGAGGCCACTCGCGACATACCAACGGCTTGTGGCCGGAAATATGCAAACTACAGCCGCGTTCATCCATCAGGAAGACGCAACCACGCGGCCCTTTCCGTGTTCGATACGTTGTTGTCCCAGTCTTATCGGTCTTCGGCCTCAAGAAATCAGCCGCTGTGGCTTTCCCGAGAGAGATCAAGAGAGCTCTCTCGGGCACAAATACATCGACACCGTGTTGGCAACAAGAATCTCCGCAGGGGAATGAAAAACAGTCCCATTGAGACACTTCCTTTTCTTCCGATTCGCTCATCATCTTCTACTTTCAGGCTATTTATATGCAAGAGACCAATGGGGACGCTCTTAAGTATTCAAGTTTCGTCCACAACAGTGAAAGTTGTTGTGTCTTCATTTGACTTTTGAGAAACAACCTTCCATTTAATGCCTACCCACAGCTTGCGTCTCTTGACGCTTTCCATTTTCACTTCTTTAAAAATGTTCATAAAACGTATGGCCTGAACGGGTCCCAGGCCTTTGATTAAAAGGTCGACCCCTTTTTCAATAGGAATTTTACCATGCTGCCGAAAAGAATCAGCCTCGTCCCGCCATAAGTTTTAGCCAGTTCGATAATTCTGTCAATGTTGGATTGTTCAATGGCCATGTATCCTTGCCTTTCTGCAATATCATTGCCTGCATAATATCAAAACGCTGTATGTAGTCAATCTATTTGTTATCTTTATTTATTATGCTCATTAAATCTGAGTGACAGGATTTTTTTGTAATCCAACCATCACCGCCAACCCACTTGACAACCGGAAAATGATAACCATATATAGAGGCGCAATAACCATGCAGAAAATCGGTATGTCGAATGAAATCAATTAAGACATAGCAGGAGGCCCTATGAAAGCAAAGAAGCAGACCCATCAATTTAAAACAGAAGTCCAGCAACTCATGAATATCATCATCAACTCTCTGTATTCGCACAAGGAGATCTTTTTGCGGGAACTTGTTTCCAATGCATCGGATGCCCTCGACAAGCTGCGGTTCAAAGCGCAGACGGATTCCCACCTGATGGGCACGGACACGGACCTGAAAATCAAGATCACCCGGAAGAAGAATACCCTCGAAATATCGGATAACGGCATCGGCATGACATTTGATGAGGTTGTGGAAAATATCGGGACCATCGCCAAGAGCGGGACAGCGGGATTTCTGGAGGCCGTGGGCGCCGCAAAGAATCAGGAGGCGGTCACACCGGAGCTGATTGGCCAGTTCGGCGTTGGCTTCTACAGTGCTTTCATTGTCGCCGAAAAGATCACGCTGACGACGCGTGCCGCAGGAAGCGACAAGGGATGCCGGTGGGAATCCGCCGGAGACGGCTCCTATACCATCGAAGAGTTCGATAAGGAAACACGGGGCACGACCATCACCCTTCAATTGAAAAAAGTGGATACGGAAGATCAGGATTTCACCGACGAGTGGACCATCCGCGGCATCATCAAGCGGCACTCCGACTTTGTGGGCTATCCCGTCGTCATGGATGTAGAAAAAACGGAACCGGTTCTGGACGCGGACGGTACCCCGGAGAAGGACAAGACTGTAAAGGTCATCCGGGAAGAGACCCTCAACTCCATGAAAGCCATCTGGACAAAGGACAAGAATGAAGTTACTGAAGAGGAACACAGCGAATTCTACCAGCACGTCAGCCATGACTGGAACCCGCCACTGGCCCATCTTCATCTGAAGCTCGAAGGAACGACGGAATATAGCGCCCTGTTGTATATCCCTTCCAAAGCCCCGTTTGACCTCTTCACCCATGAGCAGAAGCACGGGATACAGCTCTATTCCAAGCGGGTTTTCATTATGGAAAACTGCAAGGAGTTGATGCCCCAATACCTCGCCTTCGTGAAGGGCGTTGTCGATGCCCCGGACCTCAATCTCAACGTCAGCCGCGAAATTCTCCAGCAGGATGCCCTCGTCCGGAATATCAAGAAGAACCTTGTCAAGAAGATTCTGGACCTCCTAGCCGACATGGAGCAGGAAAAATACGAGACCTTCTACAAGGAATTTGCTTACATCTTCAAATCGGGAATCTCCCAGGATTTTGATAACAAGGATAAGATCGCCGCGCTGCTGCGCTACAAGACAACAAAATCCGACGGGAAATGGGTCTCACTGAAAGACTACGTCACCCGGATGCAAACCGACCAGAAGGACGTTTATTATATCACCGGCGAAAGCCTGACCACCCTTATCAACAGCCCACATCTCGAAGCGCTGAAGGAAAAAGATATCGAGGTGCTCCTTATGACGGACCCCATTGACGAGTGGGTCATCCGGGACCTCCATGAATTTGAGAAAAAGACTTTCAAGAGTGCGGAGAAGGGGGATCTCGATCTGGACAAGCCAGACGAGAAGAAAAAAGAGGAGTACGACACACTGTTTGAATTTCTCAAGTCGAACCTCACTGAAAAGGTGAAGGACGTCAAACTCTCCACTCATCTGAAGAATTCCGTAGCCTGTCTTTCAGGAGGTGACTATGACATGAGTGCCTATATGGAGAAGATCCTCAAGGCCAGCGGCCAGGAAGTGCCGCAAAGCAAGCGGGTGCTGGAGTTGAACATGAACCATCCCCTCCTCGTGAAGATCAAGATAATCTTCGAGAAGAACAAGGATGCCGATATCCTCAAGGATTACACGACGTTTCTGTACGATATGGCAGTTGTCTCCGAGGGAGGGAAACTCGATGATCCCGCAAGATTCAACAAGATGATCGGCAATCTGACAGCGGGTGGTATTAATTAATAACAATGGATACCGATTGTTTTTAAAAGATATCCTTCTTCAATTTCTTAATTTGGCATCGTTCTCCAGGAAAATTTTCCACAGGGCCTTGAACGTTTGATAGTCATGCCCACCGTCAATGGCATAGACGCGGTCTGGTGGTAATAGAGTGGCCAGCAATTGCGGCCCACTCTTATAAGGATCGTCGGTACCGTATCCCAAATAGACTATTTTGTCCGGATGATCGGCAATCGCCGTTTTCATCCAGTGCCACAATAGTCTCTGCCAATCTTTTTCGGCAATGTTGCGCCCCGGGGCCCACTGTCTCACGCCGCCGGCGGCTTCAATTTCCCCCAAAAAGGATTGCGTGCCGAGAAATGGAGAAATCAGGTAAACGCCGGCAATGTCTTCAGGCCGTTCCATGAGATAAAGCAGCGCTCCCAATCCCCCCATTGACACGCCGACAAGCCAAATATTTTTGCAACCCCTGGCCCGCGCGGGGTCTATCACGTCTTCTTTCAGCCGCGTTACCAGATTGCGGTCGCCGTAGTAACCAAAATGGGCATTGGGAGCGGCCATATCGAATGGTAAACCGCGCGCCCAAACGTCGGCCACAAGCCCCTCTTCTTCAAAACTGTGGTGACTGCCTCCTATGCCGCGCAAGAAGACAATCAGTCGCAGGCGCGCTGCCTCCCTGTCTGGATTCTCATAGGTAAGCACATCCATAGGGATTTTGTCGAATGTGGCGCAGCCCGATAAAAAGACAACAAGCATTATGATCGCCAAATATCGCATCATCTGTCTCATGCCGTTTGTGTCTTGAGTGATGAATTGTCCCGGCCAGCGCGCTATCGCCATAATGTCTCCTCAACAGAATGAAACGATTTTATTGATGTATTGGCAATAAAATAACCATATCTCCCGCTCGCGCCACCCATATCTGTGGTCACTCCTAAGATAATGACAAGTTAGGCGATGTCTATATTAGAATAACCAGGAACAGCACCCTGTTTATTCATTTTATTTGTACCGGCACATCAGTATAGGCGGTTGAATTGAAAGATGATCCCCGCCACCTTCATCATGCCGATTACCCCTTTCTTTAACACAAAATTCCCTTGCCGTATAATGCCCTCCGTGTTTAACTTCAGACCATGTTAAAAAATGTCCTTATCCATCTGAGCTTTTATCATGAAATATTCAGGGCCTTAGCCGCAATGGCCGTGTGCAGGCCAACGCCAAAAGCGACGGGGAGGATTCGTTGATGCGGCGATACCTGATTTTGTTTCTGGCAACTGCCCTGCTCGCCGCCCTGTTTCTTCGTATCGGGTATCTGTATGTTGAGGTGGGTAAGGGTATTGCCGAAAGCGATGGTAAATCCCCCACAATCTTTTACGGACGGCCTCTGGAAATCCGCAAGGGAGATCACCTGGGAAACATCCATATCGTCGAGCAACTGAACAGGCTTTCCTACAAGAAAGTCACAGGAAAACCATCCACCGCCGGCACGTTTTCCAATGAGTCAGATCATCTCCGGATATTCCTCCGCGACAAAGGAATCGAGAAGCGCTTTCACGGGATAAGCCCGTTGGATATTACACTTCGCGACGGCCGGGTCATATCGCTCGCATCTTCCGCCGGTAAAGAATTGGAATCGATTCAAATGGAACCGGAAGAAATCGGCCGCATCATGAATCCGAAACTGGAATCCCGGCACCAGGTTACTCTTTCCGCCATTTCCCCTTATCTGCAAAACGCTGTAATCGCTTCTGAAGACGCGCACTTTTATTCCCACTTCGGAATTGACATTCTCGCCATTGGCCGCGCATTCTTTGCCAACCTCAAGGAACAGCGGTTTGCCGAGGGCGGTTCCACGATTACGCAACAACTTGCGAAAAACTTTTTCCTCTCTCCGCAGAAGACCGTCGCGCGCAAACTGCGTGAGGCGGAACTTGCAGTGGTTCTGGAGCTGCGGTACTCTAAAAAACAGATCCTGGAGATGTATCTAAACAAAATTTACTTAGGACAGACAGGCTCCGCGTTGATCTACGGCGTCGAAGATGCGGCAAGCATCTATTTTTCGAAGCATGCACAGGATCTTTCCCTGGAAGAGGCTGCGCTCTTGGCCGGGATTATCCGCGCCCCAAACCGCTACAACCTCGTCAGAAATCCCAGGGTGGCAAAGGACCGTCGTGATAAAGTTCTGTCCAGAATGCAAAAGCTGGGCATGATCCGGGAAGATCAAGCGCGCAGGGCAGCCAATACACCGGTGCAAATCAGAGCGGGCGTTGCCCCTGTCCACCTGTCATCCTATTTTATTGATTACATCCAACGGATCACCAAGGAAGAGCTGGGAACTGAGGGGCTCTATCATGCGGGATACCGTTACTATACCACCCTTGATCCCACTCAGCAGGCCGCCGCCGAGGAGGCAGTCACCGGGGGACTGGAAGCAATCGAGAAAAAGGCTCTCCCCGCCAATGAGCCGCTGCAAGCCGCACTGGTTGCCATTGACCCTAAAACAGGAGCGATGACCGCCATGGTCGGCGGACGAAGCTATGCGCAAACCCGATTCAACAGGGCGGTGGACGCCAAACGTCAACCGGGGAGCGCTTTCAAGCCTTTTGTTCTGCTGGCGGCACTTTCGGAATCACTGGCAGGCCGGCAAAATATGACGCTCTCCACTATGGTGTCCGGTGAACCGATCTCTCTTCAGACACCCGAAGGGATATGGACCCCGTCGAATTTTGAAGACAAAAAATATGGAAAGATCACGATTCGGAAAACGATTGAAGATTCCGTAAACACCGCCACTGTCCGGCTGGCCAATGACATTGGCTTTAAAGACGTGCTCAAAACCGCCCGGCTGGCAGGGATCAAAAGTCCTCTTTTACCCGTTCCTTCGATGGCGCTGGGAAGTTTTGAGGTCACGCCTGCAGAGCTCGCCTATGCCTATGCAACGATGGCTTCAGGGGGTATCCGCTTTGAACCATTTCCCCTTTTTTCGGTCACCACGTCAGATGGCGACACGATCATCGCCAGAACGGTTAAAAGTAAACGGGAGCTTGATCCGCGGGTGACCTATCTTACCGGATATGCGCTGGAGGGCGTGCTGGAACGCGGTACGGCAAAAGAGGTGAAGGCCTTAAAAATTAATTTCCCTGTATCGGGTAAAACCGGCACAACAAACGGCAACCGGGACTCCTGGTTTGTGAGTTATACGCCCGACGTCGTCTGCGCCGTCTGGGTGGGGTATGACTCCGGAGCCGATACGGGACTGACCGGAGCGGCCGGAGCGCTCCGGATCAGTGCGCGGTTTCTGCGAGCTCTCTATTCCCAGTCCGGACCGCCAGCCGTCATCGTACCGGACGGAATCGAAACGGCATTGATCGACCCTGCCTCCGGCTACCTCGCCACGACTTTATGCCCCCAAACATTCCAGGAAGCCTACCTGACGGGAACAGCACCGAAGGAAACCTGTCCTGACCATCCGGTGAATCCAGTGATGAATGCCATCCGCAACAAAATGCGTGATGCCGGGGAATTCTTGCGTAACCTGTTCAAATAAACGGCCCGGCGCATCATCCCCCGGGATTGTAATCTTTCCTCACATTTGATAAAGGCTTTATGGCTGAATAAAGCAACGGAAGGACTCCTATAACATGACGGATATCTATGAACGATTACGCGACAGGCTTGAAATGATGGCGACCGGCTATCCGGCAACGGTAAGTGGCGTTGAGATTAAAATCCTTCGACAGCTTTTCAGTGACGAAGATGCGGACCTGTTCCTGAAGTTGGAGGCCGGGCCGGAAACGGCTCAGCGGGTGAGCTTGCGACTTGAGGCCGATGTTGCGGATATGGCGGCCAGACTGGAAAGAATGGCCCGCAAGGGGCTTATCTTCCGGGTCAGGCAAGATGATACGATCTGTTATTTCCCGGTTCCTTTTATTGTCGGCATCTATGAGTTCCAGTTGAATAATTTGAATAAGCCGCTCTTAAAGGACATCTCCCAGTATTATCTGACCGGTTTGGGCGCCACATTCCACGGACAGAAAACACCCCACCTGCGTTCCATTCCCATCAATGCCGAAATCGTCGCCGACCGGCCTGTCGCTCCTTACGATAATGCGGCAGCCATCATTAAGAGCAAATCGCGCATTGCCGTTGCCGAATGCTTTTGCCGCAAGGCCGTAAGTTTGTATGGAAAGACCTGCTCTCATCCCCTGGAAACGTGTCTGCAGTTCGAGGCTTTTGCTGATTATTATGTGGAAAACAAAATGGCACGTTACATCAGCACGGATGAGGCTCTGGCCATCCTGAAGCAAAGCGAAGCGGAAGGCCTGGTGATTCATATCCTGAATTCCCAGAAAGTGGAAGCCATGTGCTGTTGTTGTTCCTGTTGCTGCGGCATGCTGATTTCTCTCAAGCTTTTCCCGGCCCCGGCCCTGGCAGTGAAAAGCAATTATGCCTGCCTGTTTGACGAATCCCTCTGCACGCAGTGCGGCGTTTGCGCCCAGCGCTGCACCGTGGGGGCCTTTAAGATGAAGGATGAAAAAATCGAGTTTTATGCCGATCGCTGTATCGGCTGCGGCCTCTGCGTCACCACCTGTCCCGCCGAAGCGTTGAAGCTCGCCAAGAAACCGGACGATAGCCTGTATACCCCGCCGCCAACCGTCTATGATACCTATGCTGTGATGAGTCGGGAGAAAGTCGAATAAACAGTGAGGAAACAATGGAAAACCGACGCAGTTTTGTAAAGAAATGCCTGACGGGATGCGCGGTGGGATGTTTAGCCATGGCCGCGCCCGGATTGTCGGTCTACGCCTGCGCCGGGCGGCCGCAAACCCCGATCAGCAAAAGAAATCCGAAGCGGGCCTTAGTTCTCTGGTACAGCCAGACCGGCCATACCGGGCGCATCGGCCGTATTATCCGCCATGTTTGGGAGAAGGCGGGACTGACGGTGGATGCGGCGGATTATCGGGAAATTGAAAAGAGCACGCTCGGCCAATACGATTTGATTGCCATCGGTACACCGGTGCATTACATGGATGTGCCTGTTAATCTCCAGGATTGGATTAAAGCACTGCCGCGCATCGAAGGAACCTCTGTGGCGGCTTACGCAACATTCGGCGGCAAAGGTAACGGACAGCACAACACAGCCTGCGGATTGCTGGAACAAATGACGGACACAGGCGGGGCGGCGGCCGGCATAGGGCTCTTTGGAAATATGTCAACCTTTGCGCCAACCTGGTCAACAGGCAATGCATCTCGGATTCTGGCGTTCAGGGATCGGCCCAATGAAAAAACCTACCAGCAGGCGCGCGCGTTTGCCGACAATATTCTAGCCAACGTGGCAGCAGGCCGGACGTATAAGATTGACCGCGAATTCGGGTTGGAGTCCCTGATGGGCATTGTTCCGCAAATCGGTCTGACCAAGTTGATGATCACAAATCACCACATTGATAAGAGTCTTTGCATCCAATGCGGGACCTGCATAAAAAAGTGTCCGGTGGGCGCTATTCATTTGCAGGCCGGGGCTATGGACTCCAAGCGCTGCATTGCCTGCATGGGGTGTGTCAACAATTGTCCAACTCAGGCGATGAAGATGAATTTTATTGGCAAGCCGGTTTATGGCTTTAAAGAATTCCTCAAGCGTAATCACATCGAGATCATGGAGCCGTTTGAACCGAGTGCATAATGAAATCATCAAAGAATATAAGGACCTATTCTTACTCCTGGCAACGACAAAAAATCATTTGACAGCACACCAACGAATGTTTATACATACCCCCAGGGGTATGATATGGAAGAACATCGAAAAAATGTTTTAAACCGCTTGCGACGAATCGAGGGGCAAATCCGTGGGCTGGAAAAGATGGTTGAACAGGAAGCACCCTGCGCCGACGTGCTCACCCAGCTGTCTGCGGCTACTGCAGCCATGAAGAAAACGGGGGTCGTCATCATCCAGGCCAATATGAGGCGATGCATTGAGGAAGTTGCCGCTGACCGGGACAAAAGCCTTGGAGATTTCCAAAACGCGTTAACCCGTTTTATCGGCATGTCATAAGCATTGATCATCATTTAAGCGACAGATGTTTGGGCAGAGAGATGCCTCAAAAGGTTTCTCTATATAAAAGTGAAACATATAAAAGTAGGGAGGTAATTTATTTATGAGGAAAATGATATGGATGAAGGCGGCTGTATTGGCGGTGATGTTGTTACTGCCGTTTGCGATCACAGCTCCGGTACAGGCGGCGGCAAGAGGTATTGATCCCATTGTATCTACGGATTGGCTTGAGAAAAACCTGAACAATCCAAATCTGGTCATCGTCGATTTGCGCAAAGTGGAAGAGTATAAGGCAGGACATGTTCCGGGCGCCGTAAACGCTTTCTACGGATCCTGGGCCATCAAGAGGGGCGACCTGCTAAACGAACTGCCAGACATGGATGACTTGGTGGATGTTATCGGCGGCGCCGGAATCGGGGCGAATTCCCTCGTCGTTCTCGTTGATAAAACGGAAAAGGTTCCTGATCAATTCGGCATGACCCGCGTAGCATGGACATTGAAGTATGCCGGTATCAACAACATCGCCATCCTGAACGGCGGACAGGACCAGTGGGTCAAAGAAAAAAGGACCTTGTCGCAGGATATGGTGAAGCCCCAAGCAAAGCCTTACAAAGCGGTATGGAACAAGAATCTATTTATAGATAAGGCCTCTGTGCAGGCTAAACTGGGCAAGGCTACAATTCTGGATACACGTGCGCCCGGTTTCTATGAAGGAAAAGAGAAGCTCGCCTTTGTGCCGAAACTCGGTAGGCTCAAAGGGGCCGTGAACCTACCGGTGGGGCAGCTTTATACCAAGGAAGGCCTGTACAAAAGCCAGGCGGAGCTTGCGTTATTGGTGGCAAAGGCAACAGGAGGCGATCTGGACAAAGAGTATATCCTTTATTGTGATACCGGAAAGACTTGCACCTCCTGGGCTTTTGTCATGACAGAGCTGTTTGGGTATAAGGATGTAAAGGTCTATGACGGATCCTCCATGGAATGGCTGGCAGATCCGAATGCTCCGTCGGAACCCTAACCACATAAAAAAAGTCTCAGAACACGAAGCAAAAGCCCGGCGGTTAATCCGTCGGGCTTTTTTTACAGCAATCGAGTCACTGGTAAAAACTAGGAATCAATATCGGGAAACAAGGGTTGCTGTTTGGAGAGAAAGGCCGTAATGCCGTGGATACATTCACCCGAGACAATCAGCGTGGTCGCCTGTTCTCGTTCCAGTTCAAGGGCGGCATGCATAGGCAGTTCCAGAGATTTTCTAATGACCGCCAAGGCATGGCGAACGGCTCGGGGCCCGTTATGGGAAATGGTCTGTGCCAGAACCATGGCCTCCGTCAGCGCCATGCCCGGCTGGCTTACGCGGTTGACCAGACCGATGCGCAAGGCCTCCTCGGCGCCGACCTTGCGGCCGGTGAGAATCATGTCTGCCGCCCGTGATACGCCGATGAGCCGCGTGAGACCAGGGCCACCGCCCCAGTCGGGCATGAGCCCCAGCTTTGCCTCGGAGAAACAGAACACTGCGGCGGAATCCATCACCCGCAAGTCGCAACGCGAAGCCAATTCCGCCCCACCACCATAGGCGTCACCATTAACAGCCGCAATCACAGGCACGGGCAGACTCACCAGACCGTCTACCGTTTCCTGAAGGCGCCGGATCAACGCCTCAACCGGCGCTCGCTCCCGTCTTTCCACAGCGCCAATCAGGCCGCTGACCTGGGGGTTGTCAGGGTTGACATCAAACCCCGCGCAGAAATTCTTCCCTGCCCCGGTGATCACCAC
>CAIVDK010000457.1 GCA_903904655.1 uncultured delta proteobacterium
ATGGAAAGCAGTTCAATGCCAACCAGAGATACTTTAACCCACGCATCGATCACGATTCCTTTGTCCAGTATCCGATCGACAACTTCCGCCAAACTCGAAGAATCTGTTGATTTCTGTACTTTTGCCATCGTAATTTCCTCCTTGATGTATTGTTGTTATGAACTTTCCGAAAACCCTCAGCATGCATGCCTATCTGCTTCCTATAGTAGCAATCCCCATGCCAACCTTACGAGAATGGGATCTGCCGTAACAGACTTGGTTCACAAAAAGTTGTCATTCCCGTCACACCGGTGAAAGCCGGTATGCAGAAACTATTGAATAAACTGGATTCCCGCACTCGCGACCTCGCGTGACCTTCAGGTTATTAGGTGTTGCGCGGGAATGACAAGGATAGAAAAAGTATTTCCCGGATCTTTTTGAATGTGTCGATAGTCTGAAAAGTGGGGAGGTGTGCGCGCTCTCGGAGGCGATTAGGGAATCGTAACTATGGAATCATTTCCTACGATGACGGGAAGGCCTTCCCTACTTGCAGGCAAAGCGGGTGATGACACCCACAATCTCATCATTATCGAAGGGTTTGCCGATGAAGGCGTCGATCAGTCCCTCTTTGATGATCCCTTCAATGGTCAGGTCATCATGGTAAAAGTAGCCGGAAACGACGACGATCGAGAGACCGGTATTGATTTCACGAAGCTTTCGAGCCAAATCGAAGCCATCGATGTCCGGAAGTTTGGCGTCTAAAAAAACCATGCCGAATCGCTGGCTTTTTGCCAGCGCAATGGCTTCCCCGGCGTTCAGGGCCGTCATGCAGGTAAAGCCCGTTCTGCGGATGATATTATCCAAAATCCAGCACATCTCGGGCTCGTCATCCACGACGAGAATCGGGGCCTGTTTGTCCTTCATTGTTCACCTCCTGCAAAATGGGCGGGAAATATTACGGTAAAGACGCTTCCCCGGCCTACGACACTTTCCACTTCAATGGTCCCTTTGTGCTGCTTGATGATAGAATAACAGAGAGCCAGGCCGAGGCCGGTCCCCTGTCCGACGATGGAAGTCGTGTAAAAAGGATCGAAGATCTTCCCGATTTCCCGAGGGGAGATGCCTCGACCGTCGTCCGAAACCCGCACCTGGACCTTCGTATGATCGACCTTCATATCAATTCCGAGATGTCCACCGGCGGGCATGGCGGTGATGGCGTTTAAAAAAAGATTTATAAAGACCTGTTGCAGCAATGTGGCTATCCCTTGCACCATGATCGGCTCTTTGGGAAAGGATAAAGCCACTTCAATTTTTGAAATATTGGCATGATAGTCGACCAGGGTCAAGGTTTCCTTGATCAGGGACGCGAGATTGACCAGGGTTGTCTTGGTCGACATGGATGGGTGGGAATATTTGAGTAGATTCTCGATGATGGCCGATGCCCGCTGGATTCCCTTGTGGATCTTTCCCACGCATTCCCTGTGGAACTCCGGCGTGCCGTCATCTTCTAGAAGAAACTGGGCGCTGGATGAGCAGATGGCCAGGGGGTTTCGGATTTCATGAGCGATGCCGCCCGCCATGACCCCGAGGGCGGTAAATTTCTGGGATTGATACAGTTGCATCTCAAATTTCTTTCTCTCCGTCAGATCCCGACCTACGGCCACGACACCCACCGTCCGATTGGAACTGTCCTTCAGGGGAGAAAAGACCCAGGACACGGGAATGAAGGTCGCCTGTCTGGTCCGCAAGGGACACTCCTTCGTTTGGGGGGCGTACTTAGGGGCATCAATGCGGGAAAAAACATTCTCGATATCATTGCGGTCCTCATCGGCGCAGAAATCAGTAAACTCTCTTACCAGCACCTCCGCCACCGTATAACCGGTGAGTCTCTCCGCCGCTGTGTTCCACGTTAAAATGATACCCTTTCTGTTCGTGGACAGGATAATATCGCTGGCGCTCTCCACGATGCTCGCCAGGTGCTGCTCCACCCGCCGCACCTCCTCACTCAGGCGCACCTGCTCCGTCACATCATCCATAAGGAGGATCGCCCCTTCCACATGTCCCTGCCAGATGAAGGGCAGGATGCTGTAGTAATAAATGCGGATGGGCACCCCAGGAGCGCGGTAGGTCATCCGTTCCCCCATGACCGGTGTATGATTTTCAATGACCTGACGGATGCGCTTGGCAATATCCATCTGGTTGAGGATGATAGTGGGAAATACCTCTTCCAGCCGGTAGCCGATGGTATTGGCCAGGGTCCGCCGTCCTTTTTCTAGAAAATTGCGATTCGCCGAGATAATACGCATGTGCAGATCGATCAGAAGGACGGACGAGGGAATGGCGTCCAGGAGCATGGCGTAGAGCTGCTCATATCTTCCTGATAATTCCTGAGATCCGTTTTTAAAGGTTTTATCTTCCATGGGCAACCTCTTCTTTTCCCTTAAAGAACCTGCATCACAGCCTGTTGATACTTCCCCATTCCTAAGTCATTCTCACGCCGCGTGAGGTCTACCCTAAAGGGCACGCGACGCGGCCTACAACAATAATCGCTGTTTTTTGTCATCCCGCATCATTCTCACGCCGACAGCAATAATCGCCGTTTTTTGTAGGCCGGGTCACCTGACCCGGCGTCGTTTGTTCATTGCGCGTCATTCTCGCGCCTACAGGCGTCTTTTGTTAATTGCGACACACGTACCTCCGTCTGTCGCCCCATAAAATCCCCCTAAATCCCCCTTTGCAAAGGGGGACTGAATTGAGCCGACGCAAGATCGGTGGTGACAAAATTATAGGGTGGCCAGGGGCCGCTGAGCAGGGCCTCCGCATTTTCTTTCTCCAGCATTTCCCTGAAAGCTTCCCGGAAACGGTTGACCTTGCTTTCCGGCGTCAGGAAATAGAGGGAGAGAATAACGGCGCCGTTTTTTGTATCCATCTCTGTCCGGTATTTGGCGTAAAGACCGGAAAAGACTTGAGTATAGCAATCGATAAGCGCCTGGCGACCGTGTAGCACCTCATCATGCATTTGGTAATGGACCTTCCGGAAGGCAAGATAGGCGCGACCGTCCACCGTTGTTCCCGATGGGGAAAGAGCGTCTCGCCCCATCGTCGTCTCCTCCTGCCGGGGACACCACTTCTTTTCGGGAAGAAGGATCCGGATGCCCATTTCGACATGGCCTGCCAATTGTGCAAGCAGTATCTCATACTGACACTGCCTCTCCTTCAGGGCGTTCCGAATCGCCTCAATTCCGTTGAAGAAACAGCCGTATCGCATGGGGACAACCGTCTGCAGATTATGGAGATTCTCCACAACCTTGCTATAGGCCAGGAGCTCTGCAATGGGCGGCGCGCCCTCTTCAGCGTCCAGTTCCGATACGGCCGCGCACAACCCGTTACCGGCAACAAAGGACACCGCCTGGCCCTTCATCCCCGTCATGGACGAGCCGACAATCACCGGCTCTTTCACGATGCCGTATATCAGATAAGCCATGATCCCTCTACCTAAAGAACCGGTGCGAAATGGTACGGCGGCCAGGGGCCGGAAAGCTCAACACTGAGCCCCTGGGCCTCATGGCGCTTGTTCCATTCGTTCGCCATGCCTTCCAGAATCTCCATGGACGCGTCGGGAAGAAGCAGGGCGCCGTGGAAAAACATCTCCTCGTTCCTGCCGGTGACATCCTGCGACTGGAGACGACACTCACTGAACTCTACGGACATCTTCTTCGCGATGGTTAGGATATCGCGTTCCATCTCCTTGAGCCATTTCGCCACATCCTTATCCACCGCTCCCTTGATCTTCTGCTCTAAAAAATAACGCTTGCCGGGAGACAGCCCCGCCAATTGTTCCTTTTCCGCCGCCAGGCGGACCGCCGTCATTCGTGACCGGGCCTGGGGACGATCCACATATCCCTTGAGAGTCCACTCTTTTTTATCGATGGTCTCCCGGAAAAATTTCATCAGGATGTCCTGTCGCTGCCGAAGCGGTTCTGCCGCCGCTGTCAGGGAAGAGAAGACCGTTCCGAAACGAACGGGCAACACAGGACCCTGCTCCATTGCGGAGAGGACGACTTCTTCATGACGCAGCGCCCGGGGGCCGATCCATGCCAGATCTTCCATTTTCGGTTGGGCCTCGGGGCCGGTGAAATCCTCAAGATGAACCTCTGCAAGAACAGCGGCAACCTCCCCGGTGATCTCGACAAAAAGAGGATGTTCCCCGTCAATCCCAGTCCCGGCAATCTCCGGAAAAGGCTCGGCCGGCGTCAGGCAGAAAAGATAGATTCCCGTACTCATCCCATTCCCCTGAGCACTTCTTCGATGGCCGTCTCGACATCCTGGCGACTGATGAGGATGTCCGGTTCTCCGGCCCCCGCCTTCTCCATGGACGAAACGGCGCGGCGTACTGCTGTCATGGCCGCTTTCCGCACGACGGAGGCAATGTCGGCCCCGCTGAAGCCTTCCGTTTTCGCAGCCAATGCGGCAGATTGCACCCCTTTTGCCACAGGCTTTTGGCGGAGATGGACGGTAAAGATCGCTGCCCGATCCTGCTGATCCGGCATCATCATCTCCACGATATCGTCGAAGCGCCCCGGCCTGAGGACCGCGGCGTCCAGCATGTCGATGCGGTTGGTCGCCCCCAGGACGAGCACCCCCCGGAGTTCATCGATGCCGTCAAACTCGGCCAGAAACTGGCTCAGGATCCGCTCGGAGACATGGGAATCCGATGACCCGGAGCTCCGGGTCGGAACGAGGGCGTCGATTTCATCAAAGAAGATGATGCAGGGGGCCGCCTGTTTTGCTTTGTGAAAGATCTCCCGGACCCCCTTCTCCGACTCCCCGACCCATTTCGACATCAGAGCCGGCCCCTTGACGGAAATGAAATTCACATGACTCTCCGTGGCGATCGCCTTGGCAATCATTGTCTTGCCGCACCCCGGCGGGCCGACCAGCAAAATCCCCTTGGGCGGCGTCACACCCGCCTTTTCGAAAAATTGGGGATACTTGAGCGGCCACTCCACGGCTTCGATCAGGCGCGCCTTCAGGGAAGACATCCCTCCCACGTCGTCCCAGTGGATATTGGGGGACTCGACAAAAACCTCCCGAATGGCCGAGGGTTCGATCTCCCGCAGGGCGGACAGAAAATCCTCCATGCGCACTTCGAGTTTGGCGAGGGTCTCGTAGGGAATTCCGGCCTGGGCGAAATCGATATCCCCCATGATCTGGCGCAGGCAACTCATAGCCGCTTCCCGGCAGAGGGCCTCCAGATCCGCGCCGACAAAGCCGTGGGTGATCTCTGCCAGATGCTCCATCCGGACGTCTGACGCCAGAGGCATCCCCCGGCTGTGAATCTCCAGGATCTCCAGACGGCCTCGCCGGTCCGGGATCGGAATGACAATCTCCCGGTCGAACCGCCCCGGGCGTCTGAGGGCCGGGTCAAGGGCATTGGGGATGTTGGTGGCGGCGATCACGATGACGTTTTGTCTTTTGTTCAGGCCGTCCATGAGGGCGAGGAGCTGGGCAACGACCCGCTTTTCCACGTCTCCGACAACGTTTTCCCGGCGGGGAGCGATGGCGTCAATCTCGTCGAGGAACAGGATGCTCGGCCCCTTCTTGGTCGCCTCTTCGAAGATTTTGCGGAGGTGGGCCTCGCTTTCGCCGTAGAATTTGTGGATGATCTCCGGCCCGCTGATGGAAAAGAAATTGGCCTCCGTCTCGTGGGCGATGGCGCGGGCGATGAGAGTTTTCCCGCAGCCGGGCGGGCCGTAGAGGAGGACGCCCTTAGGCGCGTCGATCCCGAGGCGTTCAAAGACCTCGGGATAACGCAGAGGCAGCTCTATCATTTCCCGTATGCGCTGGAGCTGGGATTTCAAGCCGCCGATGTCTTCATAGGCGAGGGTCCGGCCGCTCCCTTCTTCTCCCTGGGACTTGCCAATGACCAGGATGGTGGCCGGGTTGATGATCACGGGACCTTTGGGCGTCACGGATTCGACCTTGAAAAAGGCGGCGCGGCTGCCGAACAGGGCCGCCTGGATCTTGGCCCCTTCCAGGACCGGCAGGCCGTCGAGCAGACTCCCGATGTAGTGTAGATCCCGTTCCGCCGGGGTGACGTTGGTTGGCGCAAGGACGATCCGTTCCGCCTGCCGGCACGTCATCTTGCTGATCTTCACCGTTTCATCGAGGCCGACGCCGGCGTTCTCGCGGGTCAGGCCGTCGAGTTGGACCCGCGACTGACCGCGGATTTCCTGATAGGCAGGCATGACCTTGCACAGTGCCTTACGCTTTCCCTCAACCTCCACTGTATCTCCGACGGCAGCATCGAGCCGTTCGAGGTCTTCCGGCCCCATCCGGGCCAGCGCGCGGCCGACATCCTTGGTCAATGCTTCCGTCACTTTCAGCTTGATAATCGGTTTTTCAGTCTCTTTCATAATTCCTCACTTGTTATATGAAAATGTCCCTCTCCCTAACCCTCTCCCGCAAGGGGAGAGGGGATATTAAGCTCCCCTCCCTTCGATGGGAGGGGTTAGGGGGAGGGTGGGGTGATTTATCCCGCTTTTGCACAGCGGATGGTCACGATACCGTTGTTACTGGTCACCTTGATCCTGTCTTTGGCAGGGGAATGGCTAAGGAGAACCTCTTTTCGGTACTTCTTCGCCCCCTTATTGGCCGAGATCGTCAGGACATCATCCCGGACATCGATTTTAATATCATCCGGTCCCACACCGGGCATTTCCGCAATTAGCGTCGTCGCTTTCTCGTCCTCGAAGACATCAATCAGGGGTTCATGGATCTCCTGAACCACCGCCTCGCCGGTCTTCTTGTCCTTGCGGATATTGCCGAAGGGCTCCACTTTAATGGAATCATCCTTCCCGCCGATGCCTGTTTTCAGGCTGAAACCGTACACCCCCTTGACGCCGCCTTCCTTGGAGGGAAAGGTAAATTCGCCTTTTTTGGTGACGGTTTCCCCCTTCTCCGATATCTCGTTGAGCTTATCGGCAATGTCGGTCAAACCGCTCAGGATGCGACCGAAACTGTTCTCGCCCCCCGCCTTATCCCCGCGTCCTTTGTCTCCGGCATCCCGGGTTGACGTCTGCCGTTTGGAAAGTCGCTCGCCCGCATCGGCCAAATCTCCCAAATTATTTATAAAGCCCGCCAAACTGCCCAAAATGCCGCCCCCGATGTCTCCCCGGTCAGCGTCTGTTTCTTTCCGATCACCCTTACGTTTTGTCGCCATTTTTTTCTCCGTTCTGTTGGATGCCAAATTTTTTTACCTTCGTATGGACCGTTTTGTAATCCACCTGCAACAATCTGGCCGCTTTGGCCTTGTTTCCCCCGGTAAAGCGCAGGACTTCTTTCAATACCTCTTTTTCCACGGCAAGGACGCTCTGCTGGACAATTTCACTGAGTGACGCATTTTTCCAGGGCGTCCCTTGAACCTTCGGGGAAAAGGCAAGTCCGGGCACCTCCGCCCGGCTGATGCTGAGATCTTTTTCAGTGATCTCATCTCTGGCGACCAGGGTGGCCCGCCGGATCACCGACCGTAACTGGCGAACATTACCCGGCCACTCGTAAGACAACAACGTCTCCACCGCTTGGTCGGTAAAGCCGGTTTTCAGAACGTTCAACTCGATATTGGCCATATCCAGAAAGCGTTTGGCCAGATAGGGAATATCTTCTTTGCGTTCTCTGAGAGGCGGCACAGCGATGGTAAATTCACTCAGGCGGTAATAGAGATCTTTTCTGAATGCGCCATTCGACGCCATTTCGAGCAGATTCTGGTTTGCGGCCACAATGAGACGGATATCAACAGGCACAGGCTTGTTCCCTCCCACCCGACAGAGATTCCGATCCTGGATAACCCGGAGAACCTTCGCCTGAGAGCCAAGAGGCATGTTCCCGATCTCATCGAGGAAAAGGGAGCCGCCGTGGGCCAATTCGAATTTACCCGCCGTTTGACGTTCGGCCCCGGTAAACGATCCCTTTTCATGACCAAACAATTCGCTCTCCAGGAGGTTCTCCGGAATGGCCCCGCAATCCACCGCCACAAAGGGCGCTCCCCCCCGGGCGCTATCCCCGTGAATCGCCCTTGCGACCAGTTCTTTACCCGAGCCCGTTTCGCCCATGATGATCACGGAAAAGTCGGACTTTGCCACCCGGTGAACATCAGTCGCAAGGCGACCGATCTTATCACTTGGCCCCATGCTCTCAATAAGACTGAAGTTTCCTTTATAACGATCCCTGATGGATTTGAGGTTTTTCCGTAATTTCCTTTCTGCCAGAGCGCGCTTGGTAACCCAGACCACCTCGTTATTGTCGAAAGGTTTGACCAGATAATCGTAAGCCCCTTCCTTTATCGCCTGTACGACTTGATGAGTATCCGCATACGCCGTAACAATCACGACCGGAAGATTGCTATCGATCGCCTTGATTTTTTTAAGGACATCCATACCGCTAATGCCCGGCATGCGCACATCCAAAAGCACGGCGTCCGGCGTGTCAAGAGACATTTTCTTCATGGCTTGTTCACCATCCGGCGCGGTGATGACCTTGAAACCCTCTTTTTTCAGGATACTGCTCAGGATCAACCGTATTTCTTCTTCATCATCGACAATCAGGATGCGGGGAATATACTCAGCCATCTTCATTTTCCTCTTATATGAAATCTCCCCTAACCCCTCTTTGGTAAGGGGGGGGCAAGGTTAAGCCCGCTTCGGGCATGGGGGTTTATCTGAAGTCGCCAGAGGACGGTTCATGGGATAGGACACCTTGATGTCTCCCGGCAAGTGGACGGCAGGGTTGTGCAATATGCCCAGGAACAGGAGGCCTGTCTCCCCCGGCTTCAGGGTCTGGTCGATTCTTGCCGCTATAAATTCATCCCGTTTTTTGAGGAGAAGGTCGCTTGCCGATTTTTGTCGAGCTTCGATCGCGATCGCGTCTTTGACATCCCCTGTTTCGAGAATCTTTTTGATCAGATGATATTCTTCGATCAGCAATTCCGCGGATTCCGTACCCATGACGGTCGCCCCTTTTTCGATCAGGCGGGCCAGAATCTGGTGGTTCGGACTCCCCTTCTTGGCCAGTTCCGTAGCAATCTCCAACTCCTTGCCGCAAATGGGCAGGCCATCCTGGTAAAGGCGGGTTTGAGCATAAGGAAGGGTAAGATTATTCAGAACATTTTCCACATCCAACCAGAAACGCGAGACAAGATTGACCTTCTGCCGCCAGACCCGCAAGCCTAGCTTCTGAAGCGTTACCTTTCTGACGGACTCGCTCAGGGCGCCCATATCCGATTGGCTATGAACAATGGGGAAGTATAAAAGCGTTCGTGAGGTCATGGGTTCTCCGATCACGGTAGAGAATATTGAATCGTCACCATGGAAACATTTCCATACTTATACGGAATCTATTCCAGCATGTCAAGCAGGTCCCGAAACGCAACGGCATGCTTTAATGCTTGAAACCAGTACCTGACCACCTCGTAAAAAAGTCTTCATTCCCGCGTAGGCGGGAATCCAGGAAATGTGCAACCACAAGAAAATACTGGATTCCCGCCTGCACGGGAATGAAGAATAGAGGGGTTGTGCATAGCTCTTTTAATGCCTAGACCCAATACTTTATCGTCGCTGATCCGGCGAGTGTCACATGACGACTCCCCGATTTTTTGCATGAATCATGCCTATTCTGTCATTCCGGACTTGACGCGTGCCCTTCAGGGCATAGGTGTTAAGTTAAGCATGTTACTATAAGGATGAATTATGTAGTGCGTACCTCGCGTGACCTTCAGGTCATTAGGTGCGCATACATTGGCGGGTCTAATAACCTGAAGGTCACAAGCGACCCGCACTACAATAGATGACGAATAACATAGTGCTTAACTTTTTCTCATTTTTCAGGGATAGAAAAGCGGCAATTCCACGATAAAGGAGGCTCCCCCCCTGTCATTTCTTTTCGCATGAATCGTTCCGCCATGTTCCTGGATGATGCCTCTAGAGACAGACAACCCCAATCCCGTGTCTTTTCCCGGGGCTCTGGTGGTAAAGAACGGCTCAAAAATCCTGTCCAAATCTTCATCAGGAATACCCTGTCCGTTGTCGGCGACAATCAGACGGACGGCTGATCTGGTCTTTGTAATTTTCAGACGATCAACCGTAACGATAATTTGTTTTGACTGGTTGCCCGTCATCGCGTCGCAGGCATTGAGGATAAGATTAACCATCACCTTTACCACCTTGTCCGCTTCCATTTTAACAGGGATGCTCTCCCGCAGGGGGTTGTACTCGACATGGACGTCATCTTCTTTAATCCGGCGCTCCATCATTTGCAGACCCACTGCGATGACGTCGCGGAGGTCGCCGCCAACATGCACGCCTGGTTTTTTAGCAGCAGATTGAAGCAAGTCTTGGCTGGTCTTTACAATTCTCTGAAGCTGTTCCCGGCTGCTTTTCACGTTTTCCCGGGCCTGTTCCGAAAGGTTTTCTTCTTCTAGAAATTGAAGTCTTGAGGAAATGATGCTGGCGGGATTGAGGGTTTCATGAGCGATACCGACCGCCAGGCGTCCGATTGCCGCATCCTTTTCGAACTGGATCAGTTTGCCTCTTGTTTCCTGCAACTGCTGCAGAGTTTTGACAAGGTCATCTTCCGCCTGTTTGCGCAAGGTAATGTCTTTCGAAACAATCACGACTTTCAGTTTTTCTCGAACAGGACTCCGACTCATGAGTGGTGTGAATGTGCGGAGGAAATACAGCCCATCCCGTTCGCTCCTGTGCTCATTTATGATCGATTTGCCGGTTTTGCATACATCTTCGATACAATCCGAAAACTCCCTTGTGTCCTCCTCGGAGTGGAATTCGCGGTATCTTCTGCCGATGATTTTATCCAATGGCAGACCGAATCTCATTCTGTGCCCTTCATTCATAAATAGATAGGTGAGGTCCCTATCCACCAAATACATGGAATCGACGGAAGCGGCCAGGGAACGGTATTTTTCTTCGCTCTCCTTGAGCGCCTCCTCTGCCAGCTTGAGCTCGGGGACGTCGCTCAGCGCGATGCGGCAGACGGGGGTGCCATCGGCGTCCAACGCGGCGCTGGCTTGCAGATGCGCCAAGAATAGTGTCCCGTCCTTTTTCAACATCCGCAGTTCGCACGCTTGCGGCGTTCCCGCCTGCCCTGAGCTTGTCGAATGGGTTTCAAAGAGCAGCTTGCGGTGCCCGTAGTAGATGGCCTGATCCTCTGTGAGGATGAACCGGGTCAAAGGTTGATTGACCAGTGCGCTGCGGGCCACGCCCAGCAGGGTGGCGGCAGTGAGATTGGCCTCCAGGATCAGTCCCTTTTCACTGAGGGTGCAATAGGCCACCGGGGCCAGGTCATAGAGATCGAAATAGCGCACCCGTGACGCTTCCAGTTTCGCCTGTGCCCCGCGCAGTTCCTCATTCTGCATCTCCAGCTCGATCTGATGCACGCGCAGTTCGTGGAGAATCTGCCGTACCTCCTTTGGAGACAGCGCCGCCGCGTTTTCCAGCATTTGGGCGGCCTGTTCCTCCGTCCGCTTGCGCATGGCCTGTTTGGAGTCTGTCGAAGCGACATCGGCGCTGCCTGGGCCGATCTGCTTTTTTTTAGTCATTGGATTCTCCTCATCATTCTCCTTAAGGCTCTTGTAGGCCGGGTCATAACCTGAAGGTCACAAGACCGACCCGGCGCTGTACCAATGTTGGTTTTACGCCGCATGGGGTCATAACCTGAAGGTTACGCGTGCGGCCTACAATATTATCTGTAGGCCGGGTCACCCGACCCGGCGCTGTACCAATGTTGGTTTTACGCCGCATGAGGTCATAACCTGAAGGTCACGCGTGCGGCCTACAATATTATCTGTAGGCCGGGTCATAACCTGAAGGTCACAAGACCGACCCGGCGCTGTACCTACAGTTCATGAATATCAATTTGCCCTAAGAACGGCCAATCATCGGGTTTTGTTACCAGACCGGCCCGAACTGGATTTTGCCGCACGTATTCCCATTTTTCCGCATAAGATTCAGTCGATCTCAACACATGATCAAAAAAACCCTTTTGCCAATTAATTCCCTGCTCTTTTGCCGCTAACCGTATAAATGCCTTTGTTGCTTTTATCCATGAGCCCAGTGTCACGCCATCTGGAAAAGGAGAGGCAAAAAAATGTATATGATCGGGCATCAAAACATATTCGCCACATGACCATCCGTATCTTTGTGTACTGCCCTGCATGAATTCGATAAACGCAGAATGAACGCAATCAGACGCAAGACATCGTTCGCGCCCGGCCGAACATAGCGTGAGAAAAAACCGTGGATTGGATTGACTAATGTTAGTCAACCGCCGCAAACGTCGTGACATGAAATTTGCTTCTGTCATAAAACATTCCCTGCCTGTTTGTTTTGCGCCGCATGCGGTCATAACCTGATATGGTTGTTAAATGTCAAGTGGAAAAGGGTGTATCCTGTCCACCTATTTTGTGTGGCTATGCTGTTCCCTATATTCCAGGGCATATGTCGGATCAGAACCTTGGGTAGCGACGATTGATCATTCTGATATTCGCGGGTTGGGTACCGCAAGACCTGTCTTCATCGCGGAGCTGCCTCTGTCTAAAGCCGGGAGTTCGGAGGTAACCTTATCCCATAGGTTATACGAGGGTTCTCCTTACGCGGTTCTGATGCCGCAAATGCCCTGGATACTGTATTAGTGCTTCATTCTGCCTCCATCGTTTTTTGATCTGTGTGCTCGAGGGGTTATCCATAGCCAAGGTCTCACCGACCGTAGCCCTTTCGCGGAGCATGGCGGGCGGGGAGAGATTGGCTGTGGGTAACCCCGGTTGTCGCCAAGGATGGAATCCTTTTTATTCATTGCGAACCCCTCATCATACGCTTATGGGCACTTGCTTTGCGATGGACCACATAAAAGCAGCAAGCTCTCTCGCTATCGCTGTTACAACCGTGTTGCGGTTTTTGCCGGTTGCCGATAGACGCCTGAATCGGGCGCAAAGCCTCACCTGGCATTTCCAGGAGATATCTTTGACTTCTTTGCTCACACCCTCCTGCCGTTTGAGCAACGGAGGGGTAATCCGTGCCGGGTAACTGTAAGCTTGACCGGCTTCTACTAATACTCTGCGGGCGTGGCCATTACCACACTTGGTAATGGCACCTTGCCGTCTCTTCTGGCCGCTTGTGTGTTCCGATGGAACAAGCCCTAAAAACGCCATGAGCTTTCCGGGATTTTCAAATCTTGTAAGATCGCCGAGTTCCGCTATCATGGTTGCTGCCACAATCAGAGAGACACCACGCAGGGCATGCAGCGCCTTGACCACGGGGGCCAGCCGCCAGGATGGCACCAGGTTCTCAATCTGTTGGGTATGCCTTTCCACACGTTTCGTCGTCTCATCAATAGCATTGATGTATTCCTGGAATACGACCTGTTGTGACGGCGTCGGCATCTTCTGGTCGGCAAGCCACCGGAAATGAGCTGGGTTCCAAGCGGTTCTACCCTGATATCTGAAACCAAGGCGAAGCAGCAAACCGCCCAACTGTTGACGCGCCACACGCTGGGCTTTGAGAGCATCCTCCCGCGCACGGGTAAGGTCACGCATAGCCTCGTCTTCCGCATGAGGCACGAACACGTAAGTCAACTCTCCTGCACGGTGAAGTCTGGCCAGCATCATGGCATCGCGACGATCTGTCTTGATCCGCTCAGAGGGCTTCTTGCCAATATGAGACGGGGACGCCACGGCACAGGTATACCCCTTATCTGTCAAAGAACGAAAGATGTCATAACCACAGGGACCCGCTTCATATACAAAGTGAAGCTCCCTTGTCGAAGATGCCAGCTTTTTAACCACGCGATCAAGATCGTCAAGGGTGCCACCGATTGCACCATAGTAACGAACGTCTCCATTACGGTCCCCATCTGCCAATGCAACATTAATTGAATTTTTGTGAACATCCAAACCAACAAATGTGATATGCTTCTTCATGACCTGCCTCCTTGGTTGTGGCTCTGAGCCGTAGTTTTTTCTTCTCTACAGCATAACCCACGTTTGCAAGGTTGGCAGGTCTTTTTATCAACCCTTCGTCAGTTGACAACCATTATGTCTAA
>CAIVDK010000458.1 GCA_903904655.1 uncultured delta proteobacterium
AAGACTTTGCCCTAAATTAACTTTAGTACCACCGGATCATCATTTCTATCAGCAGAAATCAAAAGAAGTCATGGATTTGCTGTCGAACTATACTCCCCTTCTGGAACAAAACAGCATTGATGAGGCCTGGCTTGATATGACAGGATGCGAAGGACTTTTTGGCAATCCCCTCACGGCTGCAAAAGGTATCATGGCTGAAATCAAAGGCAGTCTTGGGCTTTGGTGCTCTATTGGAATCGCCAAAAACAAGTTCCTTGCAAAAATGGCAGCTGAAATGAAGAAGCCCCTCGGTATTACCGAATTATGGGAAACTGATATTCCAATAAAACTCTGGCCCCTCCCCGTGCAAGAAATGCATGGTATTGGCGCTAAAACAGCTGAAAAGCTGAACCGCATGGGAATCAAGACGATAGGTAATCTGGCAACGTTTGATGTCAACCTCATCATCAAAACTTTTGGAAAAGGCGGAAATGAAATTTATCTGCGTGCCAAGGGAATAGACAATTCCCCCGTTCTCGCTCGCACGGCTGACGACATGAAGTCAATCGGGCGCTCAACAACACTGCCGGAAGATATTTATGACATCGAGAAAGCAAAACTGGTTCTCATGGAGCTTGCCGATGATATTGGCATGACGGCAAGAAGGCATAGCAAAAAAGGTCGCACCGTTCATATCACCCTAAAATATTCCGATTTTCGAGTGCTCACGAAACAGATAACCATTCCTGCAACCTTTACCACCAAAGAAATATGCCAGGCTGGTTGCCGTCTGCTTGAACAAAATTGGAATAAGCTCTATCCCGTAAGATTAATTGGAATAAGCCTCTCTGGATTTCACGAAGATTGCTCTTCGGATCAGCTGTCGCTTTTTGATCAAAGGGAAAATACTGTAATAAACGATAAAAATAAGCAAATTGACGAAGCCATGGACAAAATAAGAAACAAGCACGGCTCTGAAACAATAACATTTGCCGCATTGGTTAAGAAATAAATTGAGGCGCCTCTTCCCATATCTCGGGAAAGAGGCGCCTGTCTTTCAGTCTGCAAACATTAAAATAGACATCTTATCGCCTCAAAGCGGCATCGCCCCGGGGTGTAACCGATGGCTGCTTTTATGGCGACGGCGGCATGTCGCGTGCCCTTCAGGACATAGGTGTTAAGTTGAGCATGTTACTATAAGGATGAATTATGTAGTGCGTACCACGCGTGACCTTTAGGTCATTAGGTGCGCATGCATTGGCGGGTCTAATAATCTAAAAGTCACAAGCGACCCGCACTACATATAGATGATGAATAACATAGTGCTTAACTTTTTCTCATCTGTTCCAATAGTTAGAGGCTTAACTTAACACCTATGACCTTCAGGTTATGTGTACGAACATACCGAATCGGGGCGAGCAGATGGTGCGGTACTACGGATACTATAGTAACGTCACACGGGGAAAACGGCAGAAGGCAGGCAACGATGCTGCTGTCCCCTAAATCCTTGAAACACAGAGAAGCGAAAAGGCATTCAGGAAAAGTTGCTTGTGCCCTTCAGGGTAGGCACGGCTGATCCAAAAGATATACGAAGTTGATCCTCTGATCTGCCCAAAGTGTCAGGGGAAAATGCGGGTCATCAGTGCGATAGATGAACGCCAAGTGATCAGGGCGATACTCGAACATCTGGGCATCTGGCTGGTCAGGTCAAGAAAATACATGACCCGCCAATCCGGGAATACGCCGCTGCCGATCTCCAAAGCCAACTACTCAATGATACTATCGGAGCCTGTCCTCGACCTGATCGGGGAGCGACCCGGAATACACCTGGGATGAATACATTTACCCTGCAGGGCACATGCAGTCATAACGCATTGCGAAAGAAGGCGTGCCGAAAAGGTCTGTCTGAATTCTGTCTAAAATACCTTTTTGGCAGGTGGACAGGCTAAAAGGTGAGCATATTTCTCAAAAGGAAGGATGTCGCAAGGTGCCTTCAACGCGCCCATTAGAGCAGCACCCTACATTTTGTGGTCAAGATTTTCTTGACATACAAAATCGAAATTCCTATAGTTCAACCATGCAGAAGCAATGTCTTATCAAAAAAAACCATTAAAGCTTACACTGTCTGACCAATTGCCGATCCCCGGCGACGAAGAGATCAAGGTTTCACTCGATGAGCCGTCCATCAAACCCGATGAGGTCAAAAGCGATGGTACCGTTACCTGGAAGACACCGCTTAAAGCAGGAGAAAAAAGGACATGAGCTTTGGCATTGTCGTTGAATATCCAAAGGATCGGGAAATTACCGGGCTATGAACAGATTCCGTAGTGTGTTGAGGGGAGTCCTGATGCTTCTATTTGCCTGCGGCCTGGCCACCGGCACTTCGATTAGCAACGCGTTTGACGACGAGGCAAGTTCTTGTGTGTATCGGCAGATCGTACATAATGCCGGCTCGCGCAGCGAATATGTCACCGGGCACCTCACTTGTCATGGGCAGGAACTCGCAGGCGAGTTGGGCAGAGTAGTAACCTCCACAGGCGAATATTCTTTTGTCAGCAGTGTGGCCGAATCGTGGCAGCCAGCAGGTTCGCCTGGCTGGATGCCACAGTCGGAAGTGACACAGGGTGCGGCGCAACAGACGACTGCGCAGGCTAGTGACGGCACTCTGACCTTTTCCGCTGAGGAGTTGCAACGGGGCTGGTATTTTGGCGCTTTTACCTACCGCCGCGCCTCAACGCCGGCCACATGGGTATATTCCGTAACGCGCAAATTCTGGTTTGACCCGGCTCGACCGGAGAAAATCAACCCATTGCTGCGCGCCATGCGGGAACTCGAAAACCTGGTCAAAGCGGTCGAGCAGTATCAGGCAAAAGTTGGCCATTATCCCGGCGATCTGAAATTACTGGTGATAGGCCCGGCAGCAGCACGCGATTGGCAACCACTGGTTGCTGCGGACGCGCTTATCGACCCGTGGGGTACGTCCTATAAAATAGAGTTATTTGCCCGAAGCCAGGCGCGGGAGCACGGGCTGATGTTTAAAATCACAAGCCTTGGTGACGACCGCGCGTCCGGTACGGCCGACGACCTCTCCGCACCCAGGCCGGTCAACCCTCGTCCGCCAGCCATCGAATTGCGGGAGGATCGGATGGGAAAAAATAAGTAAGGACGGTTTTGGAAAAGCAGAATTACGGGTATGTTTACGGTAATCATTTTGGAGTTCCTTAACTATTTATACATGTTGGATTAAATAGAAGAAAATTTAGAAGGAGGATTGAAGATGAAACGTTTAGTATTGGTGTTTGTCGCCTCGGTATTCGCATTTTGCACTACAGTAATGGCTGCTGAGCCTGCTTCATCTCCCGCGCACGTTGGAAAGTCAACCCACGGAGCTTTGTTAACGGAAAAGGCTCCGGTAAAAAAGGAATCAAAAGAAGTCAAGAAAAGTACTGTCCCCAGTGTTAGTGTACAGGATGACCCGAAGGGCCTTATCAAAAAGGGTGCCGTGGCCGAAGAGGAGCACTTGAAGAAATAACGACAGCATAATTTATTCGACAGGGAGATAACTATTCATGAAAAATATTTGCAATATGCGTATTTTTGCCGTTGTTTGTTTTTTTGTCTTGATGGTGTCAATGCCTATGATTGCAGGGGCAGTCTCTTATGAACAAGGTGCAGATCTGGCAATTGACAAAACATATTATGCGCCGGGAGAATCAATCAATGTTAGTTTTACAGCTTCCGGTAATTGGGCTAGGGATGCGTGGATCGGGATTATTCCTTCCACTGTACCTCACGGCAGTGAGCCGGTAAACGACCAGAATGATATCACCTACCAGTACATCGAAAAACGTACCAACGGTGTGATGGTGTTTAAAGCTCCCGGCCTCGGTCAGTGGGATTTCCGGATGCATGACACGGACGGCAATGGACGTGAAGTTGCGTATGTCAGTTTTACTGTTGGCACATCAGCACCCAGTAGCGCTGACGCGAATCTAGTGTTGGAAAAAATGGTATTTTCTCCGGGAGAGACAATCCGGCTAAATTTTACTGCTTCCGG
>CAIVDK010000459.1 GCA_903904655.1 uncultured delta proteobacterium
AGCCAGTACAATGGCGGAAACCGCCACGGCAGGCCAGTATGCAAATCCGAAAATTGTGATGAGAAAGAAACAGACATATGCACCAAGCATATACATATGCCCGTGGGCGAAATTCGGCACATGCAGAATGCCATAAACCATTGTCAATCCCAGGGCGACGATGGCATATGTACTGCCCAACATGACTCCATTAAACACCTGTTGTAAAAATAGTTCCATTGAGACTCCATCGCCCATAATGACGCAGCCTAGCACCTTGTCGGTGAATCATTCAGGGGCATGCAGCGTTCAATTTTCGGCCAAACTTAGGTTAAACAACTTTGGCAGCGTTCATAAATGAGTGATAATTTTTTGTCAAGGGGAAAATTTTTTTTGACATTTTTCACAAATTTTCAAACCTCACCAATCTCAGAGCCTGCCTGGAATGGGGCGTGACCCGTGGTCAACAAAACTCTGCTCTTGCTCCCCTATTTCGTGTTCAAAATGCGATGGAGAAAAATATAATTCACAGTTGACTTCAACGGCATTATCAAGTAAAAAATACAACCTCAGTTTTAAATAACATGGTCGAGGAAAGAATGTAGATGATTCGTTCGGCACTCTTAGTCACTTTAGGCGTAGCGATTACCGCATTTGTCTCATTCTGGTGCGTCGTCTTTTCTTTTTTTTCCAACGCGGAAAATAACGTTCATAAAGTTGCCAGCCTGTGGAGTAAAGTTCTGCTTTTCATTTGCGCCACAAAAGTAGAAGTGATTGGTAGAGAAAATATTCTGCGCGGTAAGCCGCAGGTATTCATGGCCAACCATCAGAGCGATTTTGATATTCTCATTACGCTGGCGCATGTCACCTGTCAATTCCGCTGGATTGCGAAAAAAGAATTATTCACAATTCCCATCTTCGGCCAGGCGATGAAAGCCGCGGGCTATATTGAAATCGACCGGCAAAATCACGAAAAAGCCATGCAGAGCCTGGATATGGCGGCACTGCGCATCCGTCAGGGCAAATCTGTTATGACCTTCCCCGAAGGCACTCGCAGCCGGAACGGCGAAATCAAAGCCTTCAAACAGGGAACCTTTCACCTGGCCATTCAATCCGGCGTGCCGATTGTCCCGATCAGTATCATCGGCAGCGGCAACATCATGCCGAAGCGATCGCTGAAAATCAAACCGGGGAAAATAAAACTGGTCATTGATAAACCGATTGCTGTGAAAGACTACACCTTGGAAGATCGGCAGGAACTGATCGATAGAGTCCGGCAGGTCATTATTAAAAATTATGACGCCTATCGGGATGTCGGCACAGTGAGTATCAAAGACGTCCAGCCAGAAATTAAAACGGCGCGCTAATGGAAGAAAACCCGAAGGATCATCATATAAGAACCAGAGAGATCAAAGGAGTCGTCTGCCTAGCCCTGGCCATCTTTCTTTTTTTATGCCTATTTTCTTACTCGCCGCTGGATCCTTCTTTCACGCGCTTTGTGGTGGATGGGCCCTCGACGCATAATCTCACGGGCAAGGTTGGGTCCTATGCCGCTGATTCCGTCATCCGCCTGTTTGGCGTCGCTTCTTTTCTTCTACCTCTGGCGCTAGCACTCTGCGCGTTTCAATACTTTCTGCGTCAGGTTTTTACAGTAAACGCCCCCCGCATCATCGGCTTCTCCTTCTTTACACTGGCGTGCGCCGGACTGCTTGGCACTTTGATCAAAGAAGGTGTTATTTTTTACGGAGAAACACTCAAAGCGGGGGGATTGATCGGCGCGGGCATTGTCCAATTCCTGCTTGGTTATTTCAATCCGGCGGGAACCTATATTATTTTGATTTTTATTTTTATTGTTTCGCTTTTCTTTATCATCAAGTTTTCTCTCGTCACCGTTGCGGAAAAATTCTCGCAATCGGCCCACGAATTTTTTAAAGCAATCAAAGACCGGATTTTTTCTTTTTTCATCCATTTTTTTTCCCGGCTCAAAATTAAAAAAAACCCCCAGCCCGTAATCGAAGAGGTCGATCCACCGCCCAAAAAAGTAAAACCGAAGAAAGTCGAACAGACGCATTTTGAATTTTCCAAACTAAAATCCGACGGCAAGTTTCAGCTGCCGCCTTTCACCCTTCTTGCAGAAG
>CAIVDK010000460.1 GCA_903904655.1 uncultured delta proteobacterium
CCGAGATGGAAGAAACAGAGACAATCGCGCCGCGTTTCTTCCTGACCATTTCGCGCAAGACGGGCTTTGTTACATTAAAAAACCCATTGAGTGTTGTATTAATAACACGGTGCCACTCGTCGTCCCCCATCAGCATAAAGAGACCGTCGGCGGTGACGCCGGCGTTATTGACCAAGACATCAATTCTTTTATGTTCCTCAACAACTTTCGCCAGCGCTTCTTTCACCTCTTCAGCGTTGGCCACGTCGAATTTTCGTATTTCACCCGCCTGCCCCAAGGCTTGAACCTGCGCCAGCGTTTCAGCCGCCGCCGCCTCGCTGGCGTTGTAATTGATCACAACATAGTAACCGGTTCTGGCCAACTCCACCGCCGTCGCGCGGCCGATACCCCGGCTGGCCCCCGTCACAATAGCTATCTTTTTTTCACCCATGATCTTAATGATCTCCTTATTTCATTTCAGGATACATCATGATTCAGGCGTATGGCCTGAAGTATCGCCGTAAGCAGGATATCGTCACCGGATTTCACTTCGCCTTCGATCACACCATATTCATCAAACGCATATAAACTTCTGACAGCTACCGTGATACGTGTGCCCAGAGGGATGAAATCCTTTTTAAATTCGGCAGACTTGATACCGACCAGCCAGCCTTTAACACTATCTTTACCTTCTTTTTTTCGTTTGTAACTTTCCACCAAGGCGGCAGTCTGGGCAATCGCTTCAATTAAAATAAGCGAACCAACCGTCCCGCCGTCGCAAAGAGGCCAGTGCTCATTGACCACAGCGGCGGCAATGCCGGAATTATCCTTTAGTTCTATGATGTCCGTGATGATTCTGATCGGTTCACGATGCGGAATCAACGATTCGATATCGATCATCGGCTTGTTCCCTCTTTTTTTCCAAATTAATGAGAAAATGGTTCAGAAGTCAACAAAAAACATTTTGGCTGCTTCTGCATCAAATAACCGGAGATTCGGACATGGGGTTTTCCTTAAAAAAACCAACATTGCTTTTTTTCTTTATTTCTTATAGATAATGAACCACCCTCAACAAGCTACGGGGAATATGACCCGGAGAGAGTCAAAAAAGCATTTTATAAATTAAAATCATTATGGCCATCGAAGAAAAAGACCATTTTATCACTGCTTATAAGAAAATTCTGATTCCGTCTAAAACGCTCTGCCGGAAAGAGTTCACGTATTCCGGATATACCTACGGTGAAATTTTTGAGCTGGCCGCCGGGTTAAAAAAAATCTTAACCAGGCGCGGTGCGGAAAAATCAGTTTGTCTGTGCACGGAAAATAAAGCCGTGGTCGCCGCTTCCATTCTGGCCTCACTTGCGGGTGCCTGCAAACTGATCCTGCCTCATTCGTTTTCTACGCACGCCCTGATGGAAATGTATGACGCGGTTGGTTTCGACACCGCCATCACCGATCATCCCGAAGAAATGCCCGGCGTCGAAATCATCACACCGATAGCTGGAAACCCCGCCGATTTAAATCCAGAAAGCATGCGCAATCCTGACGAGCCTTTTTTGAGCCTTTTTACCGGCGGCTCAAC
>CAIVDK010000461.1 GCA_903904655.1 uncultured delta proteobacterium
GACGTGTCGCGGGTCTGTTTGACAAGATTGTGTCCATTGAAATGCTCGAAGCGGTCGGCCATAAATATTTGGGGACGTTCTTCGCGACTTGCGATAAGTTGCTCAAACCGGCGGGAAGGCTGGTCATCCAGGTGATCACTATTCCCGATCAGAGCTATGAGGACTACCGGCGCACGACAGACTGGATCCAGAAGTACATCTTCCCCGGCGGCCATCTGCCCTCCGTAACGGCGATGTCTCAGGTCGTAACCAGAAATACCAGCCTGCTGATGGAACAGATGGAAGATATCGGCACAAATTACGCCCGGACACTCAGGGACTGGCGAGGATCATTCACGTGCAATCTGGATAAAATCAACGCGCTGGGCTTTGATGAAATTTTCCGGCGTAAATGGGTTTATTACCTGGCCATCTGTGAAGCCGCTTTTCGTGAACGGGCCGTCGGCGACATCCAGGTTGTCTTCCGCAAACCGGCATAACTTGCTTTTAACCGACTGCTTCATGTGAGACCGCATTCACCTTATGATCACTGAAATTTCAGATAACTTTTACCGAATTACTCTGCCTATGCCTTTTCGTCTGCGTCATGTCCACGCCTACGCACTCATTGACGGCGGACGTGTTGCCCTTTTTGATACGGGGATGCACATGCCCGGTGCTTATGAAAGGCTGGAAGCGGATTTGCAGAGTATCGGCCGTTCCATAGAAAGCATCCGGGACATTTATCTTACACACGTGCATACTGATCACTGCGGCATGTCCGGAACCATTCAGGAAAAATCAAAGGCCCGGATTCATCTATCGGAAGTTGCCCATCAGGTTCATGCGCACTTCCAAAAGGCGGATTATCTTATCGCGCAGGCCAGACTCTTTTATGCCAAGCACGGCATGTCCACCCGCGATGTGGAAGCCATCGTCGAAGAGATTGAAGATATGAAGAGCCGAATTCCGCAATTTGCAGTGAATACGTTTTTACAGGACAATGACGTCATTCCATTCGGCAATCGTTCGTTTGAAGTCATTTTCACGCCGGGGCATGCCGCGGGGCATGTCTGTTTTTTCTTCCGGGATGAGGGCTTGCTGCTGGCCGGCGATCACGTCCTGCCCTACATCGCGCCTAGTCTCAGCCCCAATATCTACGATGAAATCTTTCAGCCACTGAAAAGTTATCTGGAATCACTCACCGTCATCGAAAAGCTGCCGATCAACACCATCCATCCGGGACACGGTAATTCTTTGACCAGCATCGACGAGAGGATAAGAGAAATCCGCACACATCATGCGCTGAAAAAAGAAGTCCTGTTGAAAAGCCTCAGTAATCGGCCCAAGACAACCTACACCATCTGCGGTGAAATGATCGGCACGGCAGCGGCCAATTGGGACGACTGGGAAAAGTTTATGGCGCTCAATGAAACCTATGTGTATCTGCAAGAACTCAAACGCGACGGGGCCATTGAAGAAAACATGATGGATAGTGTCCTGTTTTATACAGCCGTTTGAATTCCCGTTGCGTTTTTTGATCTTGAATGAGTTGACCCTTTATTCAATATCTGTTAAATAGCTCTGAATCATTCTGGGGGCTAAGTTTAAGTTAAGCAACAAATAAGATCATCTTCTCGCGCAAACATACGGAGGACGTCATGCAAAACGGATATGCGGGGAAATTTTTACAAGTTGATTTAACCGGCGGTGTCTGCTCCAGTTTCACCATCCAAGAAGAACGTCTGAAAAAATTCATCGGCGGAAGCTCTCTGGCGGCATCACTTTATTTAGAAAGATTCAATCTGGATGCCGATCCTCTATCGGCTGAAAATCCGCTGATGCTGATGAACGGCCCCCTGGTTGGCAGCGGTTTCCCGGGAAGTTCGCGTTTCGCGATGGCCGCCAAATCTCCGCAGACCGGCATCTGGGGTGAAGCCGCCTGCGGTGGCAACTTCGGCCCGGAATTGAAACGCGCAGGCTACGACGGCATCGTCATCACCGGCAAAAGCCCTCATCCCGTCATCCTTTCCATCACCAACAATTCGGCCGAAATATCTTCCGCCGCCTATTGCTGGGGTAAGGATATCTACGAAACAACCGATATACTGAAAGCCCCCGACAAGAATATCAAGGTATTGGCCATCGGCCCGGCGGGTGAAAACCGGGTCATATTTTCCGCGATTGCCAACGACAAAGCGCATTTTATCGGCCGCACGGGCCTGGGCGCGGTCATGGGTTCCAAAAACCTCAAAGCGATCACCGCCCGCGGCAATCAGGCGCCGGGAAAAGCCAACGAAGAAAAATACAAGGAAATATTTAAAGCGGCCATCGCCGAAATCAAGAATTCCGCCTTTGCCGAATCGTTGCATTTGATGGGCTCGGACGCAGCCATGGACCTGGGAATGATGACCGGCGATGTCCCGATTAAAAACTGGACAGTCGGTGAAGATTTTGAGCTATCCGCCAAGCTGAGCGGCCCGACGCTTACGGAAACTTATCTAACCAAAGCACATGCCTGCTCCAATTGTCCGGTCGCCTGCAAAAGAGTGGTTGCCGTGAAAGACGGACCTTTCCGGACGGAAGAAGGCCCGGGGCCGGAATATGAAACCTGTTGCACATTCGGCACGATGATCATGAACAGCGATCTGGCCGCGGTCATCAAAGCCAACGAGCTTTGCAACCGCTATGGCATGGATACCATCAGCGCGGGCGCCACCATCGCCGTGGTCATGGAGCTCTATGAAAAGGGAATCATCAGCTTGGAGGCGGCAGATCATCTGGATCTGGCGTGGGGAAATATGGAGGCGGTTATGGCGCTCTTAGGCAAAATCGCCCGCCGCGAAGGTTTTGGCGATATTCTGGCCCGCGGCTCCGTTTCCGCCGCGACACATTTCGGAGCGGGCGCGCTCGACTCAGTCGCCCACGTCAAGGGACTGGATCTCCCCATGCACGACCCAAGGGGCTTTCACGGTATGGGGCTCGCTTACATGATGTCCAACCGCGGCGCCTGCCATTTACAACACGCGGCAATGGGTATGGAGCAGGGGATGGTGTCGTGGCCACAGCTTTTTGAAATGAAGGAAGACTATGACGGGAAGACGTCGCAAGGCAAAGCCCAGCTGGTTTTTGATTCGGAAAATTACGGCATTCTGGGCAACAGTCTTTCTCTATGTCACTATCTGCTTTATTGCCTGAAGCCGGAGACAGTCCGTGACGCCTTTAACGCCATTACCGGTTTTGATTTCGGTTTTAAGGATCTGCTGGCGTGCGGCGCGCGCGACTGGACGCTAAAGCGCGGAATCAATAATTTGCTGGGGATTACCGTCAAGGATGATGTTCTGCCGAAAAAGATTCTTACCGTTCTTACCGAAGGCGCGGCGGAAGGGTCCGTTCCGGACATGAAGCTTTTGCGCGATGAATACTATGCGATCCGTGGGTTAACCACCGAGGGGGTTGTCAGCAAAGAAAAGCTTCTGGAGCTCGGGCTTCCGGAGTTGAAAGAAAAACTTTACCCATAAAAATTAAAGGAGGAGGACAATGGCTACACACAAGGCTTTTACTCAAGAATGGCTAGACGCTTGGAAACAGAAAATCGCCGGCTCTCAGGAGTACAAAGAAATCGCCAAAGAATGGGAAGGCAGCGTTGGCCTGATTTGTAATGCCGATCCCTCAAAAAGTATCCCCAACCCCGTTTACCTTTTTACCGATTACTGGCACGGAGATGTCCGTGATTTTCTCGTCTGCGACGAGGCCAAAGTGCAAACGGCAAAATTTATTATGACCGGCGATTACGCCCGCTGGAAACAAGTTGCTAAAAAAGAACTCGACGCAACAAAAGCTTTAATGCAAGGGAAATTAAAATTAAAAGGCGATCTGACTTATGTTGTGCGCAACGTTAAAACAATCAACAAGGTTATTGATCTTTTGACGGAAGTGCAAACCGTTTGGCCCGATGACGTTTGATAATGCGCAGGGAAGGAGAATATGATGGTTTACGACGACAGTTTGTCTTTTGTATATTTTGGTCCGACAAAAATTATTTTCGGCAGCGGCTCCTCCACCAGCGAGCTGGAATCCGAAATGAGTGCTCTGGGCTGCTCGCGCGCGGTGGTCGTAACCGATCAGGGCATTATCAAGGCGGGTCTCTCGGAAAAAATAATAAAGACCCTGGGCGAAAAATGCGTTGGCGTCTTCAGCGATGTGCCTCAGGACACAGGCATTGATGTTGTCAATCGGGGCGCTGCCTTTGCCCGGGAAAAAGGCGCGGATATCGTCATCAGCATCGGCGGCGGCAGTGTGATTGACACGGCTAAGTGCATATGCATTTTATTGACCGAGGGCGGGTCGCTGGCGAATTATGAAGGCATCCAGCTTTTGACTCGGCCGCAAACGCCGCACATCGTCATCCCGACCACAGCAGGCACAGGAAGCGAAGTCACCTGGATAGCAGTGGTATACGACAAAGACAAAGGGCAGAAAATTTTAATTGTCGAATCGTATAACGCACCACGCGCAGCTATTCTCGATCCGCAACTGACGTTGGGACTGCCTCCACTCCTGACTGCATCCACCGGCATGGACGCCATGACCCATGCAATAGAGGCGATGACATCCATGCAGCGGGAACCGATTGCCGACGCCATGGCCCTGCATGCCATCCGGCTTTTAAGCGACTACCTGCCGGTGTGTATAAAAGACGGCGGCAATATTCGCGCCCGCGGGCAGGTGCAGATGGCAGCAACCATGGCGGGCTGGGCATTCGGCAACGCGATGGTCGGTCTGGTGCACGCAATGGCTCATTCCATCGGCGCTGTCGCCCGCGTCCCGCACGGCGTTTCCTGCGGCATCATGCTGCCTTACTGCATGGATTATAATATTGGCGACGGTGAGCCGGAAACCGTTGCCATCTATGCCGCAATCGCGCAGGCTCTGGGGGTCAGCAAACGGGATGACGAACCCGGAAGCGCGGCCGTGGCGGCGGTACAGGAGATATTTGATTTGCTCAGGAAAATCGGTCACCCGCTGAAGCTTTCTGAACTCGGCGTCACGGAAGAAGATATCATCAAAGCGGCTGATCTGAGCATTGCCGACGGCGCTATTGTCAACAACATCCGCTACGTCACGGGTAAGGATGAGGTCCTGGACATTTACCGCAGGGCCTTGTAGCTTCCGAAGGGGTCTATATGGAATTGCATATAACCAATCATGCGGCAGAGGTTCCTTTTTCTTTCATGGTACAGGAGCTTCTGACCGGCAATATCGAAAAATCAGAAGCAAAATACGCGGTTTATAAAAAAATGCGCGGCATCGCGGCCATCGACTTGCCGGATATTGAAGCAGCGGTGAGTCTCCATTTCGGACAGGGCACTCTGACTATCAAGCCCGGAATAAGCCCGGACGCCGCAGTCATCATCAGGACACAAGCTGCACAGGTCATGGATTTAAACGCGCTCAACATCCGTTGGGGATTGCCTTATTATTTTGATGAAGCGGGCAGAAAGGTCATCGGCCTGCTTTTCAGCGGGAAAATAAAAATCAAGGGGCTTTTATCCCACCCCGTTTTGCTTACCCGTCTCACGATTATCATGTCCGTGATGTAGCTGGAATAGCGGCTCTGATTGCTGATGCAGCAGAAAAAAAAGGGGTTGCGATGATCGCAACCCCTTTTCTCAATGAGCAGTTGATCTGATAACTGCAACGGTTAACTACCAGGCAAAGGCCTCGTCAGTAATCTCGAGAGGTGATTTCTCCGCCATTTTGACCGATTCGCAACGGGCCTTGACGGTGGTCAGGATATCATTGGCAAAGAATTTTGCGGAAGCAATTCTGCCACTGTAGAACGCGGCTTCCTTATCGCTTCTCTGCAAGCCCTTCTGTTTTCCGATGGAGCTGGCGCCATTGGCTTCGTAGATGGCGTCGAGTTTCCCCGCGGCAGTCTGGGCGGCTTCGATCAAGAAGTGACCGACGATGACGTCTCCGAAAATTTCCAGGAATTTGCAGGCGTTCAGCACGGGAAGGAGGAAATCTCCCGATTTGCCGGACTGGGCAAAGAACATGGTCAATTCGATGCAGGCATTGGAAGCTTCTTCCAGAAGCACGGCATATTTGGCAAGCTCCGGATTGGTTTTCGCTTTAGCGATGTTTTTCTGGATGACGCCAAAGAGATTCATGACGTTGGCGCCCTTCCGCTGACCGAGTTTCCGGCCGACAAGGTCGAGGGCCTGAATACCGTTGGTTCCCTCGTAGATGGTAGCGATCTTTTCATCACGCATGTACTGCTCGACGGGATATTCCTGACAGTAACCGTATCCGCCGTAGACATCCATAGCCATTGAACAGACCAGGAGGCCTTTGTCCGTGGTGTAGGCCTTGACGACCGGCGTCATAAGATCCAGGAAGCCTTCCCAGTTGGCTTTTTCCTCTTCGGTCTTCGCTACTTTGGACATATCCAGGCAGTAAGCTGTGAAGTAACACAGACTCCGGAGTCCTTCAACGTGCGATTTCATCCACAAGAGCTTTCTGCGAACGTCGGGATGTTTGATAATGGCCACGGCTTTGGCATCGGGGTTTTTCATTTCCCATACGGGCACACTCTGGACGCGTTCTTTGGCATAGGCTACAGCATGCTCAAAGGCGGCCGATGCGCTGACCAGACCTTGCATACCCGTTCCGATTCGGGCTTCATTCATCATCTGGAACATGATTTTGATACCATCGCGCTCGTTGCCCAGAAGTTCGCCGATACACTTCCCGTCTTCACCAAAATTCAGCGTGGCTGTGGCCGAGCCTTTGATACCCATTTTGTGCTCAATGCCACCGCACTTCACATCATTGGGTTCGCCCAGGGACCCATCATCGTTGACGGTGACTTTGGGGACGATGAAAATAGAGATACCTTTCGTTCCGGCAGGATCGCCTTCGATGCGGGCCAGGACGGGATGAATGATATTCGGGGTGAGATCGTGATCACCGGCGGAGATAAAGCATTTTGTCCCTGTGATCAGAAACCTGCCGTCAGGCAACCGTTTGGCTGTCGTCTTCAGGGCGCCGACGTCACTGCCCGCGCCCGGCTCGGTGAGGCACATCGTTCCTGTCCATTCACCGGAGAATGTCCGGTACATATATTTGTTTTTCTGCTCTTCGGTGCCATAGGAGTGAATAAGGCTGGCAGCTCCGTGCGTAAGGCCAGGATACATCATGAAGGCATAGTTAGCGGCGCCGAAGATTTCTATGTTGGCAAAACCTACGGCAGCTGGGATTCCCTGACCACCGACATCTGCTGAATCCATGGGGTTAAGCCATCCACCCTCACAGAACTTCTTGAAGGGTTCTTTGAAGCACTTGGGAACGGTGACAATGCCATCTTTGATATGACAACCTTCCTCGTCCCCTTCTTTGAAGGTCGGGGCAAGAACATTTACAGCCAGCTTTTCGGCCTCGTTCATGATCATTAACAGGTCATCTTTGGTAAAATCCTTAAAGGCCTCTGATTCAAACAGCTTTTCAATGCCCAGCTGTTCAAAAAGAACGAATTGCTGATCTCTTGTGTTTACTAATAAATTACTCATAGCATACTCCCTTCCCGTGTTTTAATTTGTTATTTCAAACGTATGAAACGTTTGTTCATCTCATTGCGGTACCTGAAACAAGCATCCAATGTAGTCCTTGAACGACGGGACTATACTGGCATAATGACCAGAAGTCAACAAAAATAAATGCACCATGCTGCTAAAATTGTTATCAATTGGCGCATGATAGACCGCAAAAAAATAGCGACCGCATCTATTTAAATTGTCTAGATATTTTCATTTTGAAATGCGCTGTATTCTACAAGCTTGGACAGGGCGGAAACCACCCTGGGAAGGCCCTCGTAAACCGGGATACCGGCCTGCATCAGGATGCGCTCAAACACAGGAACCCATTCTCTGATTTCCGGGGACGGCTGATATTGACGCCAGACGACCATCAGGGGCTTTCCCTGGGTATATTTTCGTCCTTCCGTGGCCAGGTAAGCGGCGACGGTTTCAATATAAGAACCTCCAGCCGCCTTATCGAACAACCAGTCAAAGGGAACGGAGATGATAAAATTATCGATTTCACCGCTTTCAGCAAGTAAATTGAGCACCTCGCCTAAATAAGGCAGATGGATAAAAGCAATAACTGCGTCAATGGGATTGCGGATCATGGCGCCCGCGGGCGGGATCAACTTTCTCAGTTTTTGGATTAGTTCCGTCGAAAGAGGCGGAAGCTCCAAACTCGATTTTGAACAATTGTCGGCCACAGAGACGCCTATACCGCCGCCGAATCCAATCACGGTTGTTTTTCTGCCCGGCGTTTTCCCCAGATGATGAAATGCAAGGACGACATCCCCCATTTCTTCCAGGGATTCTACCAGGACGGAGCCGGTTTGACGGAAAAAGGCCTTCCAGATCTTTTCGCCGCCGGCCAGAGAGCCTGTGTGGGAAGAAACGGCCCTGGCGCCCGATTCCGTGAGGCCGCCCTTATAGATGATCACCGGCTTTCGGTGGTTGATCTCTTTCACCCGGGAGAGCAGGAGCCGCCCGTCTTTCACGCCCTCCAGATACATGGTGATGATCTTTGTTTCCTCGTCATAGTTCAGATAATCCAGAAAATCGGGACTGTCCAGAGTCAGAGCATTACCGTAACTAATGGACTTGCTGAAATGGATGCCATGATGGCTTGTCAGATAATTCGTAAAATCCTGGGCGTTACCCCCGCTTTGGCTGATCAGGGAAACAGGACCGCTTTCCATGGAGGCGGCAGTCCAGGTCAGGAGCCGGGTTTTCGGAACATAGAACCCCATGCAGTTTGGGCCGACAACGCGAAGGCCGCCCTCAAGAGCGATGGATTCCATTTCCTGCTGTAGCCTGATGCCTTCCTCTTCACCCGTTTCCTTAAAGCCGGAGCTGAAGATGTGAATATTTTTGTTGCCCGTAGCGACACATTCCTTCAAGGCCTCCGCGACCAGGGGGCCGGGTATGGAGATGATAACCAGATCCACCGGTTCGGGCAGGGCAGAAAGACTTGGATAGGTCTTTACGCCGTCGATTTCATCAACATTCGGATTGATGGGATAGAGCCTTCCCGAATAACCGAAATTCCGCATACAACCATACATGCCGGGAAATCCGCTTACATTCGGCCGGGCGGCGCCGATCACGGCAACGGATTGGGCATGGATCATGACATCCAGGGCGGCACGGATTTCCGCCGCCCGCTCTTTTGTTTCCGTCTCGTTTAGATTTCTGCTAACAGGAGCGATATCGCTCTCATCGAGAACAACCAGGGCATCCACGGCCACCACTTTACCCTTCGAGGTAACAATCAGCGGATTGATGTCCACTTCCTTTATTTCCGGGTGCTCCAATCCCAAACGGGACAAGCCCATGAGCACCTGCAATAGTTGGCTCTGGTCCGCCGGTGATTCGCCGCGAAAATTGCCCAGCAGCTTGCGGGAATTGATTTCTCCGATCATCTGACACGCCTGCTTCTCATCAAACGGAGCGATACGGAAAGTCGTATCGGCCAGCGCTTCGGTAAAAATACCACCGAGGCCGAACATGATCACCGGGCCGAACTGGGTATCCCGGAACAGTCCGGCGACAAATTCCCGGCTGCCTTGAATAAAAGGAGAAATGAGGCATCCTTCCCAGTCTTCGCCCGCAGACGTTTTGATGGCGTGAAAGGCCTCGCGGATTTCTTTGGTTGATTTCAGATTCGTTTTCACCAGCCCGCGTTCGGTTTTATGCGTGAGTTTCGCGCCGTGTCCCTTGACAACAACCGGAAACCCGATTTTTTGCGCGTACAAAACTGCTTCATTCACATTTCCAACAACCTTTTCTTTAACAACCGGCACACCATAATCACTCAACAGTTTTTTCGATTCAGCCTCCGTCATGGACAACCGCCCTTGTGCTCTCACTCGCTTGATCAGTCTGTCTGCGCTTATCATTGTCATTTTTTCTTTCCTCTACTTTTTATTGTCATGGCGTCCGCAATTAATGTTTCGGCCAAATGAAGTGTGTTTTCATTGAAACGCTTTTTTTTGTGGTCATAAAACTTGGTATCTTCCAGTTGGATGATGCCGACAAGCGAACCCCAAATGACATCAGCCATTTCATAGACATTCACCTTCTTGATGACGCCCATCTCCATACCGCGGGTCAGCAAGTGCCTGCACAGAATAAAGTTGATGCGACCCTTGTCATTCAAGGCGCTGCGGACTTCAGGCCTTAATTCGCCCATCAGTCCTTGTTGTTGAAATAATTGAATAATCCGGAACGTCTCAGGGAGGAGTTCGTACCCATGGTAAAAGGATTTAAAGATCGCTGTGATCAGGCTCACCCCGTTATGGATTTTTCCTGTCAGGAGATTCTTCTCGACTTTTTGCAGTTGTTGCCGAATGTCATCGATCAAGGGCAGCATGAGGGTGAAAAAGAGATCGTCCTTGGCCTTAAAATAAAGATAGATGGTTGGCTTGGTGACCTCGGCCGCGAGCGCAATCTCATCCATTGTTGCCTTTAAATAGCCTTTTGAGGCAAAGACCTTTTTGGCGGCCTCCATGATACTCTGAATCCGCAGGGCTTTTTCACGGTCGCGTCGAAGCTGACAGACTATTTTATGTTTATCCTGTGGAATCATCCTTAAGCTCCCGCATAGGTCATCGTTTCAATTGCTGTTCATCGATCAAGGCACGACAAGACTCAACTTACTGACGGTAAAATAGTTACCAGAAGGAAAGACTTTTGTCAATAGGCGGGAACAACCGGAAGCCATATACAACCGGTAATAAACTCAAGTTACGCCTGAATGGACATCGGCAACGCACCCTATATTTTGCGGACAACCTGTTTTTGGCCGATACGATGAATTATTTGTCAAATTTTTTTCATGCCCAGCCTGCGCACATTTTCCTTCAGCAATTCAATCAACGTCCGCGCATTGGCGGAAGGGAAATTGATTAATGCCACATAATCGCACTTGGCGATTTCGGCAATCGGTTTCCCCTGGGGATTATGAAAATTATCGATGACCATGTCGGGTTTCATCATGGCGTATTCCATCACTTTGTTCGGGCTTAACTCATCCGCGTTGAAGACGCCGATGACATTAAATCCAAGCCACTTAACCAAGGACAGCTGATGTTTCTGCACCAGGACTCTTTTTTGGCTGATTTTATTTTCTTTGGCCTGCTTTTGAATATCAGCCAATGCCCGGTCAAAGGCTTTTTCCCAAGCGGCTTCCCGTTTTTGTGTCTCCATTATTTCAGACAGAAGCCTTGCTTGCTTCTTCAGGTTGTCCGGGTCATTGATGGTAAGAACAGCAATCAGTCTTTCCTGCGGAAACCCGGCAGCAATAGCGAGTTTTTTAACAAAATATTCATAACCGCCATAAACAAGCAAACGCGCAGAATGTAATTGTGCGATATCCGACGGCCGATAGTCATATTCAGGGGGATGTTTCAACTCGAAGGGCGCCAGGATGCGAACCTCATCCGCACCGGCAGCCTCCGCTATGGCGCCTGTCCAACTGGTTGAAGCAACAACAATGATTCTATCCTCTGCATTAGTCGGACTGGTTGACAACAAAAACCATAAGATTGTCAGAAAGAAGCACAAACGGGGGAGAGCAGGTTTTTTTAATTCATTCATTGGTTATTTCATCTCCTTATCGTCTTCACGATGTAGCCGTAAATCGCGGCCAGGCAAACCATCAGCACCGCGGCAAGCGTGATACTGGCGCCGCTCGGAAAATCATAGACCATCGAAAAAGCGACGCCTCCCACTTGTGACACAATGCCGAAAACAGCGGAAAGCAGCAACGCGCCGCGAAGACTTTTGGCTATACTGAGCGCTGCCAGGGCGGGGAGAAGAACAGCCGCGTCAATCAGCAAAACCCCGACCATGCGGATATTGACGCCAATCGCCAATCCGGTCAGCAGCAAGAGTGCATTGCGAATCCCTTTGGCCGGAACACCCAGACTTTCGGCCAACTCCTGATTAAATAAGACCATCTGGATCTCGCGATAAAAGAGGAAGAATACGAGAATAATCAAAACGGCAAGTCCCCCGATGACCCAGACCTCAAATGTGCTTAAGGCTAGAATGCTGCCGGAAAAAAGAGCAAAAGCGTCCATGGCCGGAACACCGGCTTTATAAAATATCAGAAAGGCAAGCCCCAGGGATCCGGTCATAAAAAGCACACCGCTGACACCGGTATCCATATTCAAAAAATCGCCTGCGGGTCCAAGCAGCAAAGACGCAATGACAATCCCCGCCATGGCGCCTGCCAGAGGAGGAAACCCCAAAACCATAGATATAGCCGCGCCCAGCAAAGCGATGTGCATCAAGGCAAATCTGATAGTAGTCAGATTCAGATTTAAAATAACAACACCCAACAGAGAGAGCCCTGCTCCGGAAAGAAAGGCGCCAATAAAAGCCTTTTGAAACAGCGGAATAGCTATAAAATCAAATAAGGACATTTATCGTTCTTCCAATCGGCCGTTCTTTAATAAAAGGATGCGGTCACTCATGACGTCCAGGTGCTCCGGATCATGACTGATCATGATCAGAGAGAGACCATGTTTCAAACGAACGGCCCTGATCAGCTCGACAATTTCCGTCTGTGATCCATGATCGAGATAAGTGCTGGGCTCGTCCAGAAGCAGGATCGGCGCTTCACGAACCAGTGCGCGGCCAATGGATACTTTCTGCTGTTCTCCGCCGGAGAGGAGATGCACCTCCTGCCATTCCTTGTGCGACATCCCGATTTCCTGCAGAATTTCGGTTACTTTTTGACGATCCCGCAGGGACGGACGCTTGAAAAAACCAAAACCTTTGCCCCATCTCCCCATTAAAACGGCATCATGCACGGAGACCGGCATTTTCCCGGGCGTATGCAATTGCGGAACATATCCAATCTGACGTCTCATCAGCCGTCGCACACGGGAACTGTCCAGCATTCTTCCCAGCACAGTCATGTAGCCCTCCTGCGGCGCAATCAATCCCAGAATCAGCTTGAGTAATGTTGTTTTACCTGCGCCGTTATTTCCGGCAATGCCCAGGGCTTCGCCACGCCATACCGTTAAATCGAGTTGCTGTAAAACCTGATGACGACCATACCCGGCAACAAGTCCGTGAATTTCAACGACTGCTTCCCGCGTCATATCTTCTCCGCAATCAGATAAAATTCCGTTTCGTCGTCGCGCCATTCTTTTACACGGAATCCACAACCGGCGATGGTTTCGGATAAAATCATCACGGGATCCAGCAGGTCCTGCCGAATCAGATCGTGAGATGATGAGCCATGGATTTTGTTGATGAACTGTCTGCCCGCAAAATGGTTGACGGCCAGGATGCCCCCTTTTTTCAACACGCGTTGCAGTTGCGACAAGGCCAATGGTTTATTATGAAAATGCGGATAAACACCATTGCAGAGAGCAATATCAACTGTGGAATCGTGCAGATTCAACAAATGGACATCTCCATGCAAAATCTCCAACTTGGCGCCGAATCGGGAAGAATACTTTCTTCGCAGTTTTTCCAGCATACCTACCGATAAATCCATGGCAATCACCTTGGCCGGATGAAAAGAAAAAATATGCGGGACGAGCAGACCGGTCCCTGTCCCAACATCCAATACGGTTTTCTCTGAGTCAATGTTCAGTTTCCAAAGAAAGGTCAGCACCACCTCCGGTGCGGGAGAAGGGCCGTGAGTATCCCAGTTATCTGAAAACTCATCAAAAAATTTTGCCCGTGCAAAATCAACTTTTACCTCTTGCATTTAAATCCACCTTATCATTTTTAAAATTTGATATTAACTCCCAAAAGACAGTTAATACCGGGCATGGGATAATCTTTTTTGTAAGCATAATTTACATTGGTCAGGTTTTCCCCGGCCAGAAACACATCCCCTCGCAACTTCGGCGACGGTAGCTTGAATTCCCAGCTGATTTTGCCGTTTAAAATCCAGAATCCGTCTACTTTGGTAACGCTGGTTCCCCCATAATTCAGACTGCGATTATTGGCCACATATTGGGAATCCTGATAGGTTGTATCCAGGCTTATTTTCAAATACTGGAAAAGGCGCAGATTACCACCGGCCGATGCTGTCCACTGGGGCGCGTAAGGCAGGTTGTCCGGAGATCGTTTATAAATCCAGGTGCCTCCCGTAAACAGCGAAAGGTCTTTAATCGGTTCGACCGTCAGGGTTGCCTCCAGACCTTGCGTTTCAAAATCTGCGATATTTTCGTAGTGAGGCGGGGCGGGACTGGTAATCATAATCAAACGATTGCTGCCTTTATCATGGAACCATGTCAGATCGGCATGGACTTTCCGGCCAAAAAAGCGACTGATGCCTGCTTCCAGATGATCGACGGTTTCAGGATCAAGGTCTTTCCATCGTACGTTGTTACCCCAGAACATATTGGATTGGGCGACAACATAAAGCCCCGGGTAATTGATGCCTCTGCCATAGAACAGATGAATATCCGTCAAAGGATTTCTCAGGACAAGACCTGCCTGCGGAGCCCATCGGGCGTCGAAATCACTGTGGTTGTAATAACGAACGCCTGCAGAGGGAATCAATGTCCATTGTTTAGTCAGATTGAATTCGTGTCCAAGTGAAAGATAGGGCGACAGTATTCTAAATGTATCACGGGAAAAGTAGCTGTCCGGCCGGGACAATTCCCGGTCGATGGTTACGGTTCCGGATGTGCAGTCCCAATCGGCTCCCGCCGTCAATACGCCGCCTGTCCAGGGCTTGAATACCTCCCGGGCCCGCATGCCGTAATTATCGAAGTTGGTGATCGTATCATAATGGAAAAGACCGGCGAGATCATATTGATCCTTCCAGTTTGCTTCACCGTTGTTCCAGTACACCTTCCAATCGCCTTTGACAACATCATAGGCATGGGTCAGAGTGGCAATGGCCAGATTGTCCTGGGTTTTGAAATTGCCCTGTCTTTCCTGAGGACGATTTTCCGGCCCCGGATCGGAAGCGTTGTTATGGGTTGCATTGGCTGTAAGAGAAATCTTCCATTTGTCGGAAAATTGATGGCCAATATGTCCAAAGTAATTCTGAAGTTCGCCGCCCGCGTTTTCCCTGTGTCCGCTGGACTGTTTGAAGCTTTGCAGCAGATAATAATCCGTATTCTTGATTTTGCCGCCATGCTCAACGGTTTCGATAAACGTATGATAGGATCCGCCGGCAAAATTCAAGCGCGTGAAAAAACCTTCTTCCTTTTGACTCTTCGTGATGATATTCACGGCGCCGGCTGTCATGTTGCCAAAAAGGACAGGCTGAGCGCCTTTATAAATCTCGATTTTATCAGCAATGTCCACACTCATGATATCCATCAGAGGATGCGTCCAGATACCGGCGAATTTTGGCACGCCGTCCACCAGCATTTGAATCTCTGCGCCGGGACGGGAACTGCCCATGCCGCGGATGTAAATGGCTCCGCCGTCGCCGCCGCCAAAGCTTCCTACAAAATTATGGCGGGAGATAACGACGCCGGGTGTGCGCCGCAGTGCCGATGGCAGATCCTGCGCGTTTAAGTCATCAATTTGTTTCTTGCTGACGGTTGTGATTTGAGTCCCCGCGTCAGTTATCCGGTTTCCTTCGATAATCGGCGATGCCACGACAACCACTTCTTCCATCCGAACGGGCTCTTCTGCCTTTTGATCGGCGGCAGACACCGGATATTGAAGTAAGAGTAAAACGAATACGCACAGTAACCAAAATAAATGCCGCTTCATGATGATACTCTTTCTGCACGGAAATGAATTATTCGCCATACTCATGATGATTACCGAGAAAGCGCAAGTAATCATTGTGTTACGAATTAATTTTTCGTGCCATAGAATGTTGTGACTGTCAATAAATAAAGTCGTTAAATAACAGGAAGGGTTCATTGAAATATATCGCTTGACCCATTGATGTTTTATTTTATATAAAAAGAATAAAATCACCCGGAGATAGTGATGATGGCCTCCAAACTGGTACGATTTGGCGTGTCGCTGGAAGAAGATCTGTTGGTTCGATTCGACCAACGGATTAAACAGCGAAAATATACTAACCGCTCCGAAGCCATTCGCGATTTGATCCGTGAAGAGCTAATCAAGAAAGAATGGACGGAAAACAAGGAAGTGACCGGAGCGATTACGCTGGTTTATGATCATCATACAAGAAAACTGGTCACAAAAGTGCTTGACGTTCAGCATGATTATCATACCTGCATTCTGTCCAGCCAGCATATACATCTGGATCATCACAATTGTTTTGAAATCATTGTGACAAAGGGTAAATCGAAGGAAATTGAAGAACTTTATCAGAAATTAAAATCCATCAAAAGCGTTAAACACGTGGGTTTCATGATGGCAACCAAAGGAACGAATTTAACCTGAATAAAAATTTTATTCTTAAGCCTACCTTCCGCTGAGGCGCTCCAGCGCCCAGGCGCACATGCTGCGGACGCGCCCATCTTGATTTTCCTTCAATGAACGGTTCAAATCTTCAATATAAGCGGGATTCAAGCTATTGCCCATCGCGCGGGCGGCATTCATCTGCCAGTGCCAGAGATTCTCAGCGGACATATAAAACATGTGCGGCCGGATTTTCTTTTCAAAGTAACTTTTATCCATATGCAGTAGACGGGGCAAATCAAAGTCATCAGCCTTGGCCGCCACGCGGGGGTTGACCGGCTTGACTTCCGTCATCCAGGCGGAGTTTCGCGGGCAGACATTCTGACAGCGGTCGCAGCCATAGACATACATCCCCATTGGTTCGCGCATTTCCAGGGGTGTTAGCCCTTCGCCGAAATAGGTTAAATAGGAAATGCACAAACGCGGATCAATTTTGCCGTCGCCTTTGAGAGCACGGGTCGGACAAGCCGCGATACAGGCGTTGCGGCACCAGTCCGGGCAGCCGATACCAACGGTCGCCTCATCGGAGCTGAATTTTGCATCAACCACAATGGCGAGAGGAAAGACAAAGGAACTGCCCCGGGCCTTGCGGGCGGAATAAAAAATACTATTTTTGCCGAATGTGCCAAGCCCGGCGCGCGCTGCTGCCATCCTGTGCGGCAGATTGAAAGGCGCTTTGGATTCAATATTGCTCGACTGGAGAAAATTCCGGAAAGCCTTTACCTTTAAGGCCAGGCCATCTTTGGTCACCCGGTCGTCATCGAGATAGCATCGCCCGAAGTGCCGCTCCATCTGCAGGGGAAACGATTCTTCAAAATAAGAAGCAAGCAGTACAATAATGGATTTTGCCTGTGGTAGAATGGATTTCGGGTCGCATCCGGCAAGTAATTCTAAACCAGACTGCTCGGTCCAGTCGTATTCTTTCTGATGGGCCAGCAGATAGTCTTTCTGCGAGGCAAACGGCGAGGCGTCCGTAAAACCGATATCGGCAAACCCCAATCGTTTGGCTTCCGCGATGATATCTTGTTTGATCAGCATTTTGCTCTATCCCTCATCAATGCCAGGTGATCAGCGGTTCATTGCGCCAGGGTAGCCGATGATAGCTGTTTTGCAGGTAGCCCAGCATCCCCGCGCCAAAGCCCTGTGGGCGCATAGCGCGCCGTCCAAGCTATTGATAAACCATCAATATATTTATTGCAATGACTTTTTATAATTCGCTGTTGTGATATTTTGTTTTTTATCTATAATGCAAATCCGAACGAAAAAAGGTAAGATGCATTATGGCCAAACTGACATTAGAAGAATGGATCGCCAGGCTCAAGAAAAACAAAAGCTTCAATGCCAACGCGGCGGCCATTGTGGAGATACCGGCAAAGCAAGGCGATTGGGAAGACTATCCCGCATGGGTGAATCCCCGGTTGCTTTCCGTCTTACAAAAGCGTGGTATGGAGAAACTTTACAAGCATCAGGCGCAAGCGGTGCGCCTTATCCGTAACGGTCAGGATGTTGTGCTGGTGACGCCGACAGCCAGCGGCAAGACCCTTTGCTATAATCTTCCGGTGCTGCAAAGCATTCTCGATGAACCGGAAACGCGCGCCCTGTATCTATTTCCGACCAAGGCGCTGGCTCAGGATCAGATGCATGAAGCGCACGGCCTGATTACCGATCTCGCAGCCGACATCAAAACATTCACCTACGACGGCGACACGCCTGACGAAGCGCGCCAGGCCATCCGCAGGCAGGGACACATTGTCGTCACCAATCCCGACATGCTGCACGCAGGCATTCTGCCGCACCATACCAAGTGGCAGAAACTCTTTATGAATTTAAAATACATCGTCATTGATGAACTGCATATTTATCGAGGCATCTTCGGCTCTCATTTCGCCAATGTCATCCGCAGGCTGGTTAGGATCTGCCGTTTCTATGGGGCCAATCCGGTGTTTGTCTGCTGTTCTGCCACTGTGGCCAATCCTCGCGAGCATGCCGAAAAAATACTGGAGCGCCAAGTGGCCTTGCTCGATAAAAGCGGCGCGCCCACGGCCGCCAAAACGTTTGTTCTGTATAACCCGCCCATCGTCAACCGCGAACTGGGCATTCGCCAGAGTGCGATGACGCCGGCGCGCAAGATCGCTTCCGATCTGATCGACAACAACATCCAGACCATCGTTTTTGCCACCAGCCGCCTCCATGTTGAAGTGTTGACCAAATATCTCAAAGATAAATTTGTCAAAACCAAACCGAAGGACGATCATTATGTCACCGGCTACCGCGGTGGTTACCTGCCTAATCTGCGCCGCGAAATAGAAAGCGGTTTGCGGACACGCGAAGTGATGGGCGTGATCAGCACCAACGCCTTGGAACTGGGTATTGATATCGGCAATCTGGAAGCCTGCATCATGGCCGGCTACCCCGGCTCGATTGCCAGCACCTGGCAGCAGGCCGGACGCGCAGGCCGCCGCACAGGCAGATCGCTCGCGATCCTGATTGCACGAAGCAATCCGCTCGATCAGTTCATCATGGAAAATCCCGATTACTTTTTTGCACTCTCTCCCGAGCATTGCCGCATCAATCCCGACAATCTGCTGATTCTGCTGCATCACATTAAAAGCGCGGCTTTTGAACTACCCTTTGAAAAAGGCGAAAAATTCGGCGGCGAAAATTTGGAGGAGTTTCTGCAATATCTGGAAGAAAAAGGCGTGCTGCACCGCACCAATGACCGCTGGCACTGGGCAGCGGAAAGCTATCCGGCAGACGAGGTCAGCCTGCGGGCGATCAATCCGGAAAATGTCGTTGTGGTGGATACCACCGACGCAGGCAACCATAAGGTCATTGCCGAAGTGGATTGGGACAGCGCATTTACCACCGTGCATGATGAGGCCATCTACATGCTGGCCTCTGAGCAGTATCACGTGGACAAGCTCGACTTGGAACGCAAGAAAGCCTACGTTCACAAAGTAGATGCCGACTACTACACCGATGCCATGACCTACACCAATGTGCGAGTAATCGACTCTTTTGAAAACCATAGGGAGGCCGGAGCTATTGTGGAGCACGGCGAGGTGCAGGTGGTGCGCAAGGTGGTGGGCTACAAAAAAATCAAATTTTATACATCGGAAAACCTCGGTTATGGCGATGTCAATCTGCCGGAAAAAGACATGCACACGACGAGCTACTGGTTTACGATTCCACGCGACCACCTGCACAAACTCGACTTTACACCTGCGGAAATTATCGACGGCTTGTCGGCGCTGGCTTATACGCTTCAGCATTTGTCCGCCCTGTACCTTATGGCGGACACCCATGACATTGACCGGTCGCTCGGGGACAAAAGCGGCGAATGGTTTGTCAGCCAGGGGAAAACCGGACGCGTCATCACATCGTTTAATGCGGGGAAACCGGAAATGACGGATAATAAAACCGGAGCAAGAATTGACGAATTCGACCCGACCATTTTCATTTTTGATTCCTATCCGGGCGGCATCGGCTTTTCCGAACTGCTCTACCGCGAACATGCCAATCTTCTATTGGCCGCCAGGAACCTGATTGAGAAATGCCCCTGCGCTTACGGCTGCCCGTCCTGTGTTGGGCCGACGCTGGAAGTCGGCAAAACCGCCAA
>CAIVDK010000462.1 GCA_903904655.1 uncultured delta proteobacterium
CACCTGAAGGTGACCCGAGGTTCGGACTACATTGGTTTGTTACCCTTTGAATGCAACTTGGTATGACGCGACAACCGGGAACCCTACCCGGTTTCCCTTCCTGAATCACAGGGGCCGCAAATGGGACGGGTAAGTGAACGAGGACTTAAAAGCAAAGTTATGGCAACGACGTTACCATACCGGACAGGCTCTGCACCACCAGAAGACGGAGGTATTCGGTTGGGATGAGATTTCCCCTTGTTTTTGCATCTTTGGGAAGGTATAGTCTTGACAATCAGGTTCACGATGATTGTGGACCGTCAGCGATCTGGAAAATCCCGGACAGATAGCGAACGACCACACGGTGGAAAGGATTACTCATGTTAAGACACTCAGTCTGGCAAAACTTGCGACGCCTCGTTGCCGTCCTCTGCCTTCTCAGCGCGTACAGCGCCCCAGCAGCGGCACAACTCTACAAACCGTTGATGAACGTGGTTGGCATGCCACTTACCGAGGCAACCGACGCCTTATGGGACAACGGCTTCCGTGGCGGCAACAAGAACATACTTACCGGTGTGCCGACGACTGATTCGTCTCTAGCCAATATTGTGTTTGCGCAACAACCGGCGGCCGGATCAGTCGTCCCCGTCTACGTGCCGGTGGTGCTCCGGTACCATGCCCATTCGGCGCCTGTGCCGTCTGTGGTCGGAAAAGCAGAGGCCGAGGCAATGACGATTCTTAGCAAGGCGGGGTATGCAGTCGAGGTCGCCCCGATCTACTCGATCGAATCGCAGAAGAACGGCGTGGTGAAAAAGCAGGTGCCCGCAGCGGGAAGCCCGCTGTCCGCCAAGGAGATTGTGACGATTCAAGTTATCCGCTACGAGTTGGCGCCATTGCCGAACATTGCCGGTCTGCCCGCGGTCAAGGCACAGGAGACCATCGAGAACGCCGGATTCATCAACGCTCCCACCTATTCGGGGCAGTCTACAACCGACTCAAAGCTGTTTGGTCTCGTTGCGAAACAGATGACTCCGCCAGCAGCCGCTGTGCCCAAAGGCACGATTGTCTACTACGCGGTCTATGGCGAAATGGCGACGATCCCGAACATCATCAAGAGCCCGTACACCGCGGCAATTACCAAACTTGCCACCCAGAAGCTCGGCCACAAACCCAAATACTACTTTACCAGTCTCAAGGAAGCGGACGGCATCGTCCTTGGGGTCAAGCCAGAAGTTGGCACGAAAGTGCCGACTTCAACAGCACCATTGGTGGTAGTCGGGAAATACACGAGCAATCCGGTGGTGCTCCGATTTACCAAGGATAAGAAAACCGGCGCGCTGGTCATGGGCATCACAGGCGGGACCAAGCCTTACAAAATTCTCTACAAACATGACCAGCCCGGTGCGGAGATCAAGGGGGTGCCGGTCACCATCGCAGACAAACCGTCGGAGATACTCTGGTTCAGGCTGGAGAGCAAGATGGACGTAGTTGCCACGATCACCGTCACTGATGCCGCCGATATCAGTGCCGAAAGGAAAGTCCCCATCGTCAAGAATCCGTGACGCAACGGGTGCAACTAGAGGGTCGTGACAATGCCTTAACTCCTGGATGCAGATACCTGGTTTAGTACCTGTAAATGTTATTCATTGACAGGTCCTAAGAGCGGCTATCACCTTTCCGCCCCTGATGGGACTTGTTCTTCGTTACCTGAAACTCTTAAATGAAGACGCTGCGGGCCGGAGGGCCGCGCTCCCAGGAATACTGAAACGTCAACTCAATACAATAAAATTTATTAATCAGGGCGTTACCGCTCCCAGCGTCACCATATCGCGTAGGATGTTGACGCTCTCGTTCACAAAAGGCGCGTATTGCTCCCGGGCCTTTTGCCTTTGTTCGGGAAGCGTTTCATTCTCTTTGCCGCCGTTTTCCTTCTTCATCGTCTTGCGATAATCATCAAGCTGGATGATGCCCTTTTTATCCGCGGCTTCTTTGTTCTCTTTGATGATTTTGGCAAACTTTGCGTCTTTCGCAACCCGTCCCTGCGACTTGGACATCAGCGTCGCGATCAGGGGCTTGTCAACCGACTTCCATTGCGGCACAGCATTTCCCCGCACGCCCAGAAAGGGCGCGATGGCCTGAGCCGGTAGCGGATAGTCCAATGCCGCCTCACCGATATCTTCAAGTAAAAACCATCCAGGCAGCCTCACGTCCGCCATCACACCCGTCTTCTGCGTCGATTTGCCGCCGGGCAGGAAGTACAACCCTGTGGTGACCTTCATGGCGCCAAGATCCCAGGGCAACGGTATTATGGACTGTACGGAACCCTTGCCGAAGGTATGGTCCGACCCGACGATCACCGCACGGCGGTAGTCTTGCAGGGCGCCCGCGACGATCTCGCTGGCCGAGGCACTCAGCCGGCTCGTCAGAACGACGAGGGGGCCCATGTAGAGTGCCCGTGAATCCTCCGCGGGGCTAGCAACGATGCTGCGCTTGTCATATTCCTTCACCGGTGCGGCTGAACCATTGGCAAGCAGCGTCACCTGCCCCCGGCTGTCCTTGACTGCTACTATGCCACCCTTGCCAATGAAAAGGCCGGTAAGGCGCACCGCCTCATCAAGCAGTCCACCGCCGTTGCGCGACAGATTCAGCACGATGCCGTCCACCTGCTGCCGCCTGGCCTCGGCGAGAATTTTTTTCACGTCTTCATAACTGGACTTGCCGCCCTTCTCACCGCCATAGAAGGAAGGGAGATCGATTACGCCGAAGCGGTACTGCCTGCCACCCACTTTCCGAATCTCGTAGGTGATCTTCGCCTCCTGCTCCTTCACATCGATCTGGTCGCGCAGGATGGTGATGTTGAAGCGATCCTGACGATCCGCCTGCCGCCGCAGGATCGTCAGGGTTACCCGTGTGCCTTTCTTGCCACGGATCATGCTAATAACGTCGCGCAGATCCATGTCGATGACGTCGATCGGCATATCCCCTTCCTGAGCCACGGCGATGATTTTGTCCTTTGGCTTCAGCAGACCCGTTTTCTCGGCGCCACCCCCGGGAATCAACTCTTCAATAACGGTAAAGCCGGTGTCGCTCGACAGAACGGCCCCGATCCCCTCCAGGGAAAGCTTCATCTGAATCTGGAGATCCTCGAGGTTTTTGGGGGACAGGTAGCTTGTGTGCGGATCCAGGGCCCGGGCGAAAGCTTCGGCGGAGGTTGCAATGAGCTGTACGGGATTTTGCTCGACCACCCGCATCGTCTGTAACTCATAGCGGTGTATCTGCCTGCTTTTGGCTGTAGCCAGGTCAATTCCAGTCGGCAGTGCGTTTTCAATCTGGAATTGTATGATCTTTTTCAGGAGCCCCTGCTTTTCCGCCATCGTCTTCGGATAGGGGCGTTTGTCCACGTTGATATTCATCGCCACCTTCTTGTCAGATCGAAAGTCCGGCCCCAGAATCTTTTTGACGATGGCTTCGTTCTCCCGCGCTCGGGCAACGAGCAAATCATAAACCACCCGGAGCGAGGTGCAATCGCCTTTTTCCGCGCTGACAAACACGTCCAGAAGGAGTGGTTTGAGCTTCTCCAAATCGGACTCATACAGCAGCGTTTTAGAGGGATCAAGGCGCTTGATCATCTGGTCAACGGCATGAATCTTGATCGTCGAGGTGGCGCTCTTCATGGCGTAGTGGCTGGCGTGGAATGCTTCCATCAGCTTGGGAAGGTGGCTACAGGTAAGGTCTTGGGCTACCACAGTGAAAGGGAGCAGGAAGATCATCAGCAGGATCAACGGCAGCAGGAAACAAAACCTGCCCTTCGAGACTACGGTTGCAGTAAAGCGCAGGTATTTGTCCCGGGACGTATTTTCAAAAACACTTCCCCCTCTGATGTTGTCCATATTCATGCTCCTGATCCTTTCCGTCGCACGGTGAACGGCCGTTTATATTTTCGCTCTGCATGAGAAATCATGCGGTTGCGACGATAGAAGGCCCACGGGTTTCTGTCAAGAGAAAAGCCGTTCACCGTTAATGAAGATTCTGCCTCACACCATCAACGGATAGGACAGAGCATACACGTCCGTGGCATTCGGGAAGGGACGGGCATTTTCCAGGCTTTTAATCTTCTCGAACTGCTCCATGACCTCTTCTGCGGCTATGTCCCGCTCGGTGTCGCCGATGCAGACACCCTCTCCCGAGACAACCGCCGTTCTTGCAAACCAGCCGGCGCTCATCGTGAAGATCATCCCCGTATCCTGATTTTCTTCGGAACACAAATACACGGTCATGGGAACGTTGAATTTCGGTTTCAGCTTCTTGGCGATCTCTTCCGGAATAAGTCCCCGTGTCATCTGGGTATCGGCATTCGGTGCGACCGTGTTGACTTTGATGTTGTATTTGACCAGTTCCTGCTTGATGACGTTCATGAAGCCGACCTGTGCCATCTTGGCGGCGCCGTAATTCGCCTGGCCGAAGTTCCCGTAAATACCCGACGTGGAAGCGGTCAGAACAATCCGTCCGTAATTATTTTCCTTCATGACCAGAGCCGCCGGCTGGGTCACACAAAAGGCGCCCCGCAGATGCACGGCAATGACCTGATCCCAATCGGCCTCCGTCATTTTGAGGAAGCTCCGATCCCGCAAAATCCCCGCGTTATTGATGAGAACATCCACTTTTCCGAAATGATCCACGGCGGTTTTAACAATATTTTTGCCGCCCTCCATGGTCGAGACGGAATCATAATTGGCCACGGCCTCGCCGCCCGCCGCCTTGATTTCTGCTACGACTTTGTCCGCCGCTGATGAGCCGCCGCCACTTCCGTCCAGCGTGCCGCCCAGATCGTTGACGACAACCTTCGCGCCTCGTTTTGCCAAATCAAGGGAATATTCCCTGCCCAGACCACCACCGGCGCCCGTAACAATAGCCACTCTTCCTTTAAAACTGATTCCTGACATTTAAAATCCTCCTTCCAAATTGTTATTTTTTTCTTTCTTTACAAATTTTCTTGGTTTTTAATCAACAACCTCGCGAGCAAGCTATCGAGGTATGAAATGAATGTCATCATATTGCAGCAAGCTACGGCGAATTAACGCTCGTCCCGCAACAGCGGGATTAAAAAATTTTACCCTTATAGAGATCAGCGATGAATTCACGGACTGGAATTGCTGTGACATCATCGACCTTGTATCTTGCCTTGGACTATCATTAAAAGCAATAACCTTCGTATCTGTCCTCCTTTTCATCATGCAGTCTTGTCGATGGTTTCCAAAAAAGAGTGTCCCCTCGTGATGTTTGTATCACATGTTACCGGAGAGTTCAGCAGTCTTTGTTGAAAATGTTTGACTTCGGATAAGCGTCAATCCAAAGTCAGGGAGATCTGGCTCAAGATGTTGGTTAAATTTTGGATTGACGCTTATTCGACTTTAGGATAGTTGAGAACAGGTACTGATGAACACAAAAAATAACTGTCCTGATAAATTATCTAAACTATGTTTTGACAAGTCATACGCCGACTCGGTGCAACCGGCGTGATGGTCTGCGGGTTAAGACCAATGATCCGAAAGGGTAAGGCCATGGCTAAGAAAGAGACTCCTTCAGACCACACAGCGGATTTACGCAAAAAGGCTGAAAAGATCGTCCGGAAAAAAGCGGATCCGTCTCAGAAAAAGTTGGAGACTATGCAGCCTGATGAAATGAGGCAGACGCTCCATGAACTTCGAATCCACCAGATAGAACTTGAGATTCAGAACGAGGAACTGCGCCTGACGCAGGAGGAACTGGTTGCCGCTCGGGCGCGCTACTTCGACCTCTATGACATGGCGCCGGTGGGCTATTTCACCGTCAGTGAAAAGAGGATGATTCTGGAGGCCAA
>CAIVDK010000463.1 GCA_903904655.1 uncultured delta proteobacterium
AAAATAGACGATCCATGTTGTGTATCAACATTATTTGTGATGATATGAAAAGTGGATTCAGACAGTTTGTATGAAAGGAGAAGAAGTAAATGATCAGGAACACAGATAAGCGGATGAGCGCGCAGGAAGCCGTGGCGGAAAATGTCCATGACGGCGATACGTTCATCGTTGGCAATTACACACTGGGCATGCCCCTCGGTTTTATCTATGAGGTTGCTCGGCAGAAGAAGAAAGGGCTGACACTGTGCTCGCAGTCGGGCCATATGAGCGATGAGATTTTGATGGCTGCCGGCTGCGTGGAGCGACTGGTCACGGCCTATGTGACCAATCTGGGCGGCGATGAAGGCGGCTCTCCGGTAGCCCGCGCCTGGAAACAGGGGAAGCTCCAGATCGAAGACTATACGAACTATAATTACAATGCCCGGCTGGCCGCAGGGATGCACGGGTTTTCCTTTATGCAGGTATTTGAGGGAATCCTCCACACAGATCTTTTCGAAAAGCGCAGCTTCATGGGAGAGAACAAGTACAAAGTTATCACCTGTCCCTTTACGGGCAAGGATACTGTACTGGTTCCCGCTTTAAATCCCGATGTATGCGTCATCCATGTGCAGCGCGCGGACAAGTTCGGCAATGCCCAGTACTGGGGAGCTATGGGCAGTGTCCAGGCTGCGGCACTGGCGAGTAAACGCATCATCGTCTCCTGCGAAGAAATTGTAGAACATGGCGTGGTTCAATCCAGCCCCCATTTTACCATTATTCCCGCCTTTCGGGTCGATGCCGTGGTCGAGATGCCCTGGGGGGCTCATCCCTCGGACGTTCTCGGCTACTACAACATTGATAAGCTGGCCTCAGCGATTATTCTGGGGGCCCTCCAGACAGAGGCAGGTACCAAGGCCTGGCTGGACGAGTGGGTTTACGGTTGTCCGGATCATAGTGCCTATTTGAAGCATTATATCGGACTTTTTGGGCCGGAGTTTCTTGACGCCATTAAAGCGAGGGCCTTTTATTCGGCGCCGGCCAATTACGGATCTGCCTTTACCACCATATGGGATGAACACAACCGGGAAAGAACCATGTGGGCGACACCGGAAGAACTGGAGCAATTCATGAAAGACAAGGGGGTGCTTTATGAGTAAACCTTATACCATGAACGAACTGCTGATCATCGCCATCGCCAAAGAAATCCATGACTACGAGAATGTCGTGCTGGGCGTGGGCATTCCCATGACGTCAGGCGCACTGGCCAAATCGCTTTTTGCCCCCCATGCCACCCTCATCATGGAGTCGGGGATCATTGATTTTAAGCCGACCGTACCCCTGAATCATATTGCGGACTGTTTGGCCTGCCGGGGGTTTTCGTTTTCCACGGATTTATTTTCCACGTTTACCATGACCTATCGGGGATTTGTCGATGTCTGTTTCCTGGGAGTGGGCCAGGTGGACAAATTTGGGAACTTGAATACAACGGTGATCGGGGATTATGAAAACCCCAAGATCCGCCTGCCGGGTTCGGGAGGCGCCGCCGATTTCATTTCCTATGCCAAAAGAACGATTTTAACCATGCGGGGCGGGGAGTTTGTGGAGAAGCTTTCCTACCGGACATCACCGGGATACCTGGACGGAGGTGACAGCCGGGATCGCAGCGGTCATTTTCCGAAGGGGAGCGGTCCGACCAAGCTGATCAGCACCCAGGGGGTCTTTGAGTTTGACCCAGTAACAAAAGAAATGTACCTGTCTCAGTTACACCCAGGAGTTCGTGTGGAAGCGGTAAAGAAGAAAGTACCATGGGATTTGAAAGTATCTCCGAATCTGTCTGAAACAGCTGGACCTACGGATTATGAAATCGACTTCATCCGGCGCTTCTTTCCTGCGGAATCTCTGGGAAAGAAACTGGCGTATGAATTGGCTGGCGCCAACCTGGCCAAAAGGTTAAATCAGGGAGGGCCGGTTTAGCGAAAAAGCTTTTCAA
>CAIVDK010000464.1 GCA_903904655.1 uncultured delta proteobacterium
AAAGGGGAAATTATAGTCGGCCAGCGGGAGCGAATAGCAGTTCTGCGTCAGGATCAGTTCGCCTTCGACGATGAAATAGTTTTTAACACAGTCATTCTGGGACACAAGCGGTTGTATGACGTGATGATGCAACGGGATGCGATTTACGCCAAAACAGAATTTACCGAAGCGGACGGTGTGCGTTCCGCTGAAATTGAAAGTGAGTTTGCGGAACTAAACGGCTATGAAGCAGAATCAGAAGCAGCCGTACTTCTGAGCGGGCTCGGCATATCTGAAGATTTGCGGACAAAGAAGATGAGGGAGCTGGAGGCGGGTGACAAGGTTCGCGTCTTGTTGGCACAAGCCCTGTTTGGCAATCCGGATGTTTTATTGCTTGACGAACCGACCAATAATCTCGATCTGAAATCCATTAAGTGGCTGGAAGAATTTCTATACCGGTTTGCAAATACGGTTATCGTGGTTTCGCACGACCGTCATTTTCTGAATCAGGTTTGTACGCATACCGCTGATATTGATTTCGGGCGGATTTCGATTTATGTTGGCAATTATGATTTCTGGTACCGTGCCAGCCAGTTAAATCTGAAACAAAAACAAAACGACAACCGTAAAATATCTGAAAAAGCTGATGAACTGAAAGCTTTTATCCAGCGCTTCAGCGCCAACGCATCCAAGTCCAAACAGGCCACGTCGCGCAAGAAGCTGCTCGAGAAGCTTACCCTGGAGGATATGCCGACATCATCGAGAAAATATCCGCACGTGGTCTTCAAGCCGGAGAGAGCCTGCGGTGATATCATCCTGGCTATTTCGGGGCTAACCAAAGAGATTGACGGGATCAAGGTGTTGAATAATTTTGATTTGATCGTGCGTAAGGGCGATAAAATCGCATTTGCCGGTGATAACGCACTTGCCCGAACGACACTTTTCCAGATTCTGGCAGGTGAACTGGAACCAGACAGCGGTAGCTTCCGCTGGGGTGTTACCATTACTACTGCCTATTTCCCCCAGGAGAATAGCGGGTTTTTTGAACGGGAAATGACTCTGGTTGACTGGCTGGGTCAATATTCACCTCCCGCTGAGGGTGAAACCTTTGCGCGCGGTTTCCTGGGCAGGATGCTTTTTTCGGGCGAAGAGGCCCTGAAAAAAACCGGCGTTCTTTCCGGCGGAGAACGGGTTCGCTGCATGTTGTCGCGCATGATGCTGACCGGAGCCAATGTCCTGATCCTTGATGAGCCTACCAACCACCTGGATCTGGAATCTATCACCGCCCTTAATGACGGGCTTATCGCTTTTTCTGAGGTGGTTCTGTTTGCCTCCCACGACCAGGAATTTGTTTCAACCGTGGCCAACCGGATTATCGAGATTTCTGAGGGCGGCGCAATTGATCGAACTTTTGATTTAGAAGACAATCTTGACCAGGGATATATCGCAGAAGCGAGCTGATATCAAAATGGTATTAGGCTATATTCTAAGAATAATTTCTGCTATAATAGCCATGTAATGAAATTCTGAAGGAGGTTACCATGGAATTAACAACTTCAATTAAGGGTAGAAGAAGTATTCGTAAATTTCAGGCGCAGGATGTACCCAAAAGTTTAATTACGGAAATTCTGGAAGAGGCGCGCTGGTCGCCCTCATGGGGGAATACGCAACCCTGGGACTTATATGTATTGACGGGAAAGACACTGGCAAAATTTAAGGAAATGAATCTGCGGCTAACGCTTGCCGGCGCTGCTGTCGCCTCCGATGTGCCTATGCTGGAGAAATGGCCTGACGCCATGAAAGCGCGGTATGGAGAGTTGGGCAAAGTTGTATTAAGTGTGCAGGGCATAAAAAGAGAAGATAAGGAAGCACGTGATCAATACTATAAAGATATGGTTTCCGCCTTTGATGCCCCGTGTCTTATTCTTGCCTGC
>CAIVDK010000465.1 GCA_903904655.1 uncultured delta proteobacterium
GGTACAGCTACTCTTCATAAGGATGGTTGTTTTACCTGTGGTCTCGGTGTGCTCAAAGCCATCGACTGGATACCGCCCGCGGAGGTTCCCGATCAAGAATATCCGATGGTGCTTTCCACCGGAAGGCGTTTGTACCATTACCATACAAGAACGCAAACGGGACGTTGCCAGGGCATCAATGATTTGCTTGGCGAAGAAACGGCGGATATTTCAGCGGCCGATGCCGAGGCAAGAAATATTGTTGACGGAGAAATGATTTCTGTAAAATCACGGCGTGGCGAGGTAGTGGTGAAGGCTCGCGTGACCAGTCAGGTTCCCGAAGGTCTGGTCTGGATGGCCTTCCATTTCCGGGAAGCCTGTGCCAACTGGCTCACCAATCCGGTTTACGACCCGGTAACGCAGACTGCGGAATACAAAGCCTGCGCCGTGCGCATTGATAAACTTAAATAAGGGGGAAAATATCCCGCATGAATAGCGGGATGTTTTTTGCATGATTGTATGCTATTAATAACACAAACCAGAGCAGAAAAGGGTTTATCTGTATGAAAAAATATATCTGGATGTTGATGCTGGTTCTATACGCCCTGGCGCTACCTTTTTCCGGCCTGGCACAGGATAAAATTTCCGTGGCCGTTGCGGCAAACTTTATTTCCGCTTTCAAAGAAATCGCGGCGGACTTTGAGGATAAAACGGGGGTAAAAGTTGAGGCTACTTTTGCTTCCACCGGAAGTTTATACAACCAGATCAAAAACGGAGCCCCTTATGATGTTTTTCTGTCCGCCGATGAAGAGCGCCCCGCTCTTTTGGAGAAAGAAGGATGGACGCATGGGACGTTTATTTATGCCCGGGGGAAGGTCATTCTGTGGTCAGCCAATAAGGCTTTTTGTAAATCGGCCACTTGGCAGGACGCTTTGAAAAATAACCAGATCAAAAAAATTGCAATAGCCAATCCTGTGACAGCGCCTTATGGAACCGCAGCGAAGGCGGCGCTCCAAAAAGCAGGATTGTTGGGCACTCTGCAAAGCAAACTGGTCAATGCCCAGGACATTGCTCAGTCTTTTCAATATGCGACCACGTCGGCGGTTGACGCCGGTTTTTGTTCGATGTCCGCGATATCCACACCGCAGGAACAAGGCGGCTGTTATTACGTCATAGCCGAAGCGCCGGTGATTACACAATTTGCATGCGTTTCGAAGAAAGCCAAAAACCCGGTCTGCGCCGAACTTTTTGCAACTTTTTTAATGTCAGACCACGCAAATAAAATAAAAAAGAAGTACGGTTATCATTAAATGGATTATCTCGCCCTTTATGTGACACTAAAACTGGCTCTCGTTACAACGGTTATATTAATGGTGATAGCCGCGCCGATCGCTTATCTTCTGGCGTATTATCGTTTTCCGGGAAAGTCGCTCTTGGAAGCACTGGTCTATCTGCCGATGGCCCTGCCGCCAACGGTCATCGGGTTTTACCTGATTATCGTCATGAGCCCGAAAGGATTTATTGGGCATGCCTGGGAATCACTAACCGGCGGATCGTTGCTGTTCACGTTTCTGGGTATCACCATCGCGTCCATCATCTATTCGATTCCCTTCGCCGTTTCGCCGATGAAGGCGGCCTTTTCCAAAATAGACCGTCGCCTGCTGGAAAATGCCTATGTGCTCGGTTTGTCGAAGCGAGCGACATTTTTGCGGGTAATCATTCCCAACTCTTTGAACGGCATTGCCGCTGCCGCTGTTTTAGTTTTTCTGCACTCCATCGGGGCATTCGGCGTTTTGCTGATGGTTGGCGGCAGCATCCCGGGAGAAACAAAAGTCGCATCCATTGCCATTTATGAAGCTGTAGAGACCATGAATTATCAGGCTGCGGGTATGATCGCGCTTAGTTTCATCCCGATCAGTTACGCCTTTTTATTATTGATTAACAAACTCAATGAGGACTCCCGAACATGACCATCGCCGCTTCGCTCAAGAAGAGATTGAAATATTTTGATGTGGAGGTCTCATTTTCCTGCGCGTCAAAGAGTATGATGGTGATGATCGGTCCGTCGGGCGGCGGCAAAACAACTATTATCCGCATGTTAGCGGGGCTTACAGCGCCGGATGAGGGCCAGGTGATCTTTGGCGAGGAGGTCTGGTTTGATTCTGCCCGCCGTATAAACGTTACACCGCAGAAACGCCGCCTGGGTTATGTGTTTCAGGATTATAATCTTTTTCCGCATCTTAATCTTCTGGACAACGCGGCGTTCGCCGCAGTCGATAAGAAAGAAGTCGATGGGCTTTTTGATCTTTTCAAAATCAGTCATTTGCGCAAAAGAAAGCCGCATATGGTTTCCGGTGGTGAGCGTCAGCGCTGCGCGATTTGCCAGGCGCTGGCCAGGCATCCCAGACTGCTGCTGCTCGACGAACCGTTTTCCGCACTCGATGTGGTGACACGTCGGGGGCTGCGCGAAGAACTCAAGAGCCTGAAAGGCAGCTTGTCCTGTCCCATTATTTACGTCACGCATGATATTAATGAAGCCCTCTTTCTGGCCGATGAAATTCTGCCGGTGGTCGAGGGAAAAAACGATGACGGCTGGATGCAGCGCACCATTACGCGTGAACCGGGAGAGGGAACAGCAGCCAAAGGAGCGCGCGAACCGCGTTTATCATTAGTTTATTAGGAGAAATATTATGAACATCTGCACTTATTCTTATGAAGAGTATCTCCACCTGGTCAAGTCTTTCCATGGCCATCTCGCGCCCGGCCTGATCATTGGCGGCTTTATTGTTGATCTGGCCATGAAGCATCTGCCGGAAGGTGAATTTTTTGATGCTCTCTGCGAAACGCCGGTTTGTCTGCCCGATGCCGTCCAGATTCTGACCCCCTGCACCATCGGCAACGGCTGGCTCTCCATTGTCAACTTCGGCCGGTTTGCCGTCACCCTGTATGAAAAATATACCAGTAAAGGCGTGCGGGTTTATTTGGACACGGAGAAGCTGAATAACTGGCCGGAAGTGCGCGACTGGTATCTTAAAAAGAAAAA
>CAIVDK010000466.1 GCA_903904655.1 uncultured delta proteobacterium
AAGGAAAAAGGCTTGGTGCAGATCACCGATGAAGGCGAACTTATCTTGACCATCAGTGCGATCATCGAAGCCAGTCCCAATCAACTCAAAGATTACCGGAGCGGCAAGGAAAAGCTCTTCGGATTCTTTGTCGGCCAGGTGATGAAGGCGACCCAGGGCAAGGCTAATCCACAATTGGTCAACGACCTGCTCAAAAAGATGCTTACCGGATGATGATTAGAACAGTCTTCTGGAAAAACAACACCGTGGTAATGATTGATCAGAAGGCTCTGCCGCTAATCGAACGGCAGGTGGTCTGTTCGAATTACCGGCAGGTGATTGCCACCATCAAAGATTTAACCGTGCGTGGCGCACCGGCCATTGGTGTGGCCGCCGCCATGGGTGCGGCGCTGGGCGCGCAGGTATTGGCGGGAGAGCCGTCCGAAAAATTCCAAAAAAAATTTAATGCAATTTGTGATGAAATTGCAAAAGCCCGACCGACCGCACGCAATCTTTTCTGGGCACTGGAACGGATGAAGCAATATCTGGACGACGCAATCCTTTCCGGAAAGCACAACCTGGTCGATGAATTGGTGAAAGAAGCCAAACGGATTTGCGCCGAAGATATCGACATCAACAGGCAAATGGGCCGGCACGGCAGAGAACTCTTTACCGACGGCGATAACATCCTGACGCATTGCAACGCCGGCGCGCTGGCGACAGCCGGTTATGGCACGGCGCTGGGCGTGATTCGCGCGGCCTGCGAGCAGGGCAAGAAACTGCATATCTATGTGGATGAAACACGGCCTGTCTTGCAGGGAGCAAGGCTTACAGCCTGGGAAATGAAGAAGGAAAAAATTCCCGCCACCTTAATCACGGACAATATGGCGGGATTTTTGATGCAGCAGGGTAAAATTGATAAGATCATTGTCGGCGCGGACCGCATCGCGGAAAACGGTGATACGGCCAATAAAATCGGTACCTATTCACTGGCCGTTTTAGCGAAAGCCCACCGGATTCCTTTTTATATCGCAGCACCTCTTTCCACGTTTGATTTTTCTCTCAAAACGGGTGCGTCAATTCCCATTGAAGAAAGACAAGCCGATGAAGTGACGCGCTTTCGTGGCGTCCAGGCTGCGCCTCGGGGAATGAAGGTTTACAATCCGGCGTTTGATGTTACGCCAGCCAAATTGATTTCGGCCATCATCACGGAAAAGGGCATTTTGACCAGACCGATCGGCCGTTCAATAGCCCGTTTGCGCAAAGGAATTATCTAAAAATGAAATTATTGCTCTTTGATTTTGACGGCGTTCTGGTGGATTCACTTGACGTTTACGAAAAAACGGTGACTGATTGTCTGAAAGTTATCAATCAGCCCCTTACAAGAGGCCGGGAGGAATTTCTGGAACTGTTCGAAGGGAATTTTTACGAATCCCTTGTGCAAAAAGGCGTGGACCTGGGAAGGTTTATGGCCGCCTCCGTGGATATTCTATCGAAGGTCAATTACGCCGCAATGAAGCCTTTTGACGCAATCCGGCCGGTTTTACGCGAGCTTGCGAAAAATCATTCCATGATCGTTATTTCCTCCAACGATACGCCGACCATTACCGAAGCGCTGCGCCTGTATGATTTCAACGGGATTTTTTCGGAAGTTTTGGGCTCGGATTTCATGCTCAGCAAAAAAGACAAGATTCTTCATGTTATCGAAAAATATAACGCCACGCTTCAGGATATTTATTACATCGGCGACACGACCGGCGATATCAAGGAAGGCAAGCAAGCCGGTGTTAAAACAGGGGGTGTGACCTGGGGATGGCACAGCAAAGAAAAAATGGCCGCCTCGCAACCCGATTATCTCTTTGATCAACCGGAAGATTTGCTGAAACTTAGCTAAAAAAACCTGTGTCAACCGCATAAGCCCGATTCGGGTTCCAGATGAACAAGCACATCGACAATCTGCGGGAACGCATTCATGATCTCTTTTTGGATTATATGCGTTAGCTGATGTGAGTCCCCTATCTTCATATCCACTTCAATCTGGATATGAAGGTCGAGATATACGTCATCGGGACGGCCCCGGGTGCGGATCTTATGACAGCTTTTAATACCCTTAATGCGAAGAACCACGACTTCAATCTTCTGCGTATCGGTTATCGCGGCGGCATCGCATAATATTCCCGACTCCTGCCGTATGATGATGAACGCGGAATAGGCGATAAATCCCGAAATAAGCAGCGTAATAAACGGATCAACTATTGGGAAACCCAATTTGACACAGGCTAGCGCAACAATAACCGAAAGGGATGTAAATATATCGGCCCGTGTGTGCATCGAATCGACAATCAGAATATCGCTCTGCATTTGTTTCCCTCGGCGGTATTCATAAATCATTACCGTAATATTGACTATCACGGTAATAATCATAACCGCAAAACTGAGAAAATCCACTTGCGGAATGACAGGGTTGATAATCCGGGCAATGCCCGCCTTGCCCAGATTAAAGGCCACGATAAGCAGCATGGCGGCGATACCCAGGGCAAAAAGCGTCTCGTATTTTTTGTGACCGTAAGGATGGTCCTCATCCGTCGGCTGTGAGCAGAAATGAATCCCGATGAGACCAATAATATTCGATGTCCCGTCGGCCAGAGAATGGAAACCGTCGGCGGTCATACTGGTCGAGTCGGTCATGTATCCATAAATTATTTTGGCGGCGGCGACTGCCCAGTTCAAAACCAATACAAGCCAAAGAACTTTTTGAATCTCACGATAATGCTTTTTCATATCCTTCATTATGCAATTCCTATTGCCCCCGAAATTGTCTTCATCGTTTGGGCATTATGACAATAATGATTAATACTGAATAGAAAGTAAGAAAACAAGCTCAAAGTGCAAAGCACTCAGCGGGCGAGATCGCGGCAAGGGATAAAAGGGGAGATATTATTATGGTATTTTATCTCCCAAATTATCCCTTGTCCACAGTCCTTTTGATACAGAAACTTACCCTGTTCTAACTCAATAGTTTTCCGATGATCTGATTGATAATGGATTGTGCATCCGGTATTTTGCCCAGGGTGATGATTCCGAAAGGCGTGGCCACTTCCGATGTAGAAACGATACTTTGTCCTTTTAGGATTTCCACTTTCAGGTTTCC
>CAIVDK010000467.1 GCA_903904655.1 uncultured delta proteobacterium
GCGCGAAATCATCGCCATGGAATATGCCGTTTTAATTTCCCGCGCGCCATTGTTGTTTGGGCAAGACTTTGTTGATAAACTGAAGGAAAATTTTAGCGAGAGAGAAATCGTGATTCTGGCTTCCACCGCCGCGCAAGTCAATTACTGGGCAAGACTGCTGCAAGCCCTGGGCGTTCCTCCAGCCGGATTTTCAGACCAATGTGAACTTTAGCCACGAGGCTTATCTCGATTAGTTGCCAACGCTAAAAGATGGGAACTACCAGATAGAAGAACCCCACCCGAAGGCGGGGCTCTTCTTCCGTGCTTCTTTTAAAAATGGAGATCGCGTGTATTGAGAGCGATCATCATCTGTTTATTAATTTCCCCAGGCATTCTTGCCTACACAGCGATCCAGTTTCGGATCCATCAAGGGCAACACCTTTCCTGCCGGGATTTCCCATGACGGCCCGATATTAGACGCGTTTTCATACCAATGGTAAGGTGGAATATTCATAGATACCTTCTGGTCGGCAGGCGGCACCCATTCGGCTACCCGGAAACCCTGGATTGCCTTGTGGTCGCAGGGCCGCATCTTGATAATCCGACCATTGACATACTGATAGGTGTCTCCTTCCCAGACCTTGATGATCTTCTCGGGGTCGGTGCTCTTAGCCCGCTCCATCACGCTGAAAAGCCAATAAACCTGCTGCGTCCAATGCCCGAGGGTTCCCATCGGATGCCGGAATAGAGGGCTGTCATAGGGCGCCGTCTTCCACCTCTTTTGCCATCCATCGTTCCAAGCCTTGTAATATTTGATCATGCCGGGAGAGTTGAACGCGGGCCCCGCTTTATCAAAATGTTTGATATTGACCAGGCCTTTGGTCCCTTCCACGCCGATTTCGTTGAGCATGTTCGGTTCATCCAAAAAGAGATTGGCAAAAGGCAGCATGATGCCCATTTGGCGAGACTGCTTCAGCAAGTTTCCTGCATCGGGGAGCCAGTCGCCCGTCCAAACAACCTCGGCGCCGGAGGCCTTGATCTTTTCGAGATAAGGGGCAAAATCCGTGAGGAAAAGCTTATGGTAATCTTCTCCCACGATTTGCGCCTCGGGGTAGTATTCCTTGAGACCATGCTTAAATCCGTCGGCCATGCCCCGGCCAAAGGAGTAATCCTGGCAAAGGATATAGAATTTCTTTTCCTTCTTGCGAATCTGACCGTAATAATAGGCCATTCCGCGGCCAATGGACTCGGTGGTATCGGAACTCATGAAGGAATATCGATTGAAGTTTGTCGCATCCTGAAGCTCATCCGACAGGGCGCCGATATTCTGGCCAATGACTTTATATTTACTGGCCACCTCGTTGATGATCTTCTGGATATTACTGCCCGAGGTGCCCAGCAGGACATGGACTTTCTCCTGGAGAACCATACGTTCGCAGATCTTCTTGGCCTGATCCGGCTTGGACATGCTGTCCGCCTTGAACAAGGCAATCTTCTTCTTCTTGCCGTCCACCAGAATACCGCCGCGCTGGTTAATATCGTAGGCGGCAAAAGTCACACAAGCCCAAGCGAGTTCGCCGTTCAGTGCGCCAGGACCCGAATGGGGCCATACCACGGCGATCTTGATGGTATCGCCCTCAGGATTGACCCATTTGGCCGGGTCATAGCCGGACATATCGCCCATTTTACTTGCATCAAAAGCCGCGTTGGGTTTGGACCATGTTTCAACTGCATCCGATTTTGTAGCCGCTTTGGCTGTCTGGGCCTTTTTTTCCGCTTTCTGGGCCATGGCTGGAGACGGGCTATATACCGCCATAGCAAAAAGCAGAAAAATACCCATGAGAATCGCTAAACTCTTCCTAAAGCTTTTCATTTTCATTCTCCTTCTCAAGTATCACAATTTTCAACTCCGTAAAAATACCACCCTATGATGATCACGTTTACGCATGATTGCCGCATTGAAGTTAACTGGCCTGAGACCAATCACCTACCCCGCTTCGCTTTTTGCATTCCCTGTAATCAATACCCTATCGGTTCTCTTCTATACGGTGCATGCTTCTTCACATCTTCAATCGCGACCCTGGATGGATCTGGGCCAGATACATCTATTTTGCCACCGGATCGAACCAGAACAACCCTTTCGTGGAAAGCAGCATCGTCGGACCCGTACCCTGTTTTATCAGAAGGCATGATTGCCGTTGGTGATGAAATAATCGTAGTTTAATAATGAACAACGGAAGAGCGGAACTACCCGATAGAAGAACCGCACCCGAAGGCGGGGTTCTTCTATCGGGCTTCTTTTAAAAATGGAGATCGCGTGTATTGAGAGCGATCATCATCTATTCACTAATTACCCCAGGCATTCTTGCCTATACACCGATCCAGTTTCGGATCCATCCAGGGCAACACCTTTTCTGCCGGGATATCCCAACTCAAATCGCCGACGTTCGATGATTCTTTGTACCAGCTGTAAGGCGCCATATTAAACGATGCTTTCTGCCGGCCCGGCTCCACAAACTCGGCTACCCGGAAACCCTGAATTGACTTGTGATCGCAGGCCCGCATCTTGACAATACGTCCGTTGGGATACTGATATGTGTCTCCTTCCCAAACCTTAATAATCTGCTCGGCATTAGTGCTTTTTGCCCTTTCCATGACGCTGAAGAGCCAGTAGACCTGAAGTGTCCAAGAGCCGAGCGTTCCCATGGGGTGTTTATAGAGGGGGGTCTTGTAGGGCTTGGAATCCCATTTCTGCCAGGCGTCGTTCCATGCCTTGTAATACTTGATCATGCCGGGGTTTGTGAAGACCGGTCCAGCCTTGTCAAAGTGCTTGATATTGACCAAGTTTTTTGTTCCCTCCACACCAACTTCCTCCAGGAAGTCCGGGTTATCGATGAAAAGGTTCGCAAAGGGCAGCATAACTCCCATTTGTCGAGCCTGTTTCAGGAGGTTCGCTGCATCGGGGATCCAGTCTCCCGTATAGACAACCTCGGCGCCAGAGGCCTTGATCTTTTCGAGATAAGGGGCAAAATCCGTGATGAAAAGCTTATGGTAATCTTCTCCCACGAGTTGCGCCTCAGGGTAGTATTCCTTGAGACCCATCTTGAAGCCTTCCGCCATGTCCCGACCGAAAGAGTAATCCTGACAGAGGATATAAAACTTCTTTTCCTTCTTGCGAATCTGGCCGTAGTAGTAGGCCATGCCCCGACCAATTGAATAGGTGGAATCGGAACTCATGAAGGAGTATCGACCGAAATTCGTCGCGTCCTGGAGTTCCTCAGAGAGGGCGCCGATATTCTGGGAGATGACCTTGTAGCGGTTTCCTACCTCGTTGGCGACCTTCATAAGGTTGCTCCCCGAGGTGCCGATGATGGCATGAACTCCCTCTTGGAGGATCATGCGTTCGCATATCTTCTTGGCCTGATCCTGTTTGGACATGCTGTCAGCTTTGAACAAGGCAATCTTCTTCTTCTTGCCGTCCACAAAGATGCCGCCCCGCTGGTTGATATCGTAGGCGACAAAAGTCACACAAGCCCAGCCGAGTTCTCCATTCGCCGCTGCGGGACCTGAATGAGGCCAGAAAACAGCGATTTTAATGGTGTCCCCCTCGGGATTCACCCATTTAGCCGGATCCCAACCGGACATATTGCCCATTTTGCTGGCATCAAAAGCTGCGTTGGGTTTGGACCATGTTTCAACTGAATCCGATTTAGTAGCCGCTTTGGCTGTCTGGGCCTTAGTAGTCACTTTGGCCTTCTGGGCCTTAGTATCCGCTTCGGCTTTCTGGGCCATGGCTGGAGACGGGCTATATACCGCCATAGCAAAAAGCAGAAAAATACCCATCAGAATCGCTAAACTCTTCCTAAAGCTTTTCATTTTCATTTCCCTCCTCAAGTATCACAATTTTCAATTCCGTAAAAATACCACCCTATGATGATCACGTTTACGCATGATTGCCGCATTGAAGTTAACTGGCCTGAGACCAATCACCTCCCCCTCTTCGCTTTTTGCCTTCCCTGTAATCAATATCCTATCGGTTCTCTATGTATCTTAAACTAAGCCTTGAGCATTTTCATCATGTTCACGATGGTCAACTCCATCGACAGTTCCCTGCCCGCCGACATGGCCGGGGCAAA
>CAIVDK010000468.1 GCA_903904655.1 uncultured delta proteobacterium
CAACGTCAATCGCTTTGGCAATGTAGGGTGCGCAGGCGGACCTTCTGTATTGAGTCAGCACTGGGATGAACTGTGTCCAGGCGACCATGTGGCCATGGCCCTGGTCGGCGCAGGCCTTACCTGGACGCAGATGCTGCTGACGATCAAATGAATTTTAATTTATACGGTTAATGCATACGTCTTCAACAAAGAGTATCCCTGACAGTACACACCAGACTTCAAACAAAATATAAGCGACTGGGCAAACTGGCCGGATCTGCGATAACCCCGACTGAAACATGCAAATTTTGGTTTGTCATTGTTCCCATCTGGCGCAGCATGAATAACTTCCTGTACGCGAGTGTTTGATGATTTTCGAGGTTATACGCTGTTTCAAACAATATTCACATACGACGATATTTACACCTATGTGGGGTGGATGAGGCGAAGCGAATCCACCAATTGATGGAATCGCCTCGCTTGTTTTTCTCTGCGAAGAAATAAAAATTACAGTGACGGCTATTGTTTCCCTGAATCTATATCTTTATTCCGCTTGACTTGATATTTTGGGTGCAGGCGACGGGGGAACCTGCGCTTTCGCAATTTGCTCAAGCAACATACTGCTGACGTAAGATTTATAAGTAGGTATCACCTTAGCAACCAATTCCTCGTTTGCCCTTTCATCGTAGCTTGTCGCAAATATAATACCCGGTATTATATTAAGCAGACCATATGGGGGAGCGACCCATCCAACGAGTGACGCGGCTGCACCCCTAGCAAAACTGGTATATCTGAACTCATACGGGGTGGTTATTTTTTTCTCACTTAACACATTTCCTTTGGGATCTAATAATTTCGCCTGAGTATCAATATCCACATAATATTTATAACCGAGCCAGGCATGAGTAAATAAAAGAAATCCGGGGATGGTGATCGGAAAGTTTTCACCGGAAGCACTGTAAATCATGGTGTTGGTAAGCTCCATTACATAATCAACTTCTAGATCAGAACCGGTGTGATAGTTTTTTTTTGCTTCTTTTACCATCATATTCAATGAGGTTTCTTCAATGACAGAGTTGATCAGTGCATCTTGAGAGCTAACAAATCCAATCTTTACAGGTTTTACTGGTCTTACCTGGGAAGGTTCTTTTATTACCTCATTGGTGATTCGAAGGCTATGCGTACAGCCTATCAACAAGAACATAAGACACGACAGCAATACTAACATCTTTTTCATTTTGTGCCCTCCTTTTATAAGATAGTGCAATATTGATTGGTGCTCACCCCGCTCAGAAGTTCTTCACCTATCTGTCGCTTGAGTTCAACATCAAAACTCCTTCGGTGCTTCATGGCAAGATACTCTCTCTCGTTTTCCGGGACGGGGGTTCCTGCCAACTATGCTAAAATATTTTGTCCAACTTCGGGGGTGCAGTCCATTTTTATACATATGATCCTCCTATGCTTGAGGTTATCATTATAATTCGACCTTAAGCCAGTTGTTGTCAATAGTCAACAGAATATCCTCCTCGATTCTGTTAAGTTTCCTCACCAGGAGGCAAACTTGACAATCGAAGAGGCATTTGGAGAGGTAATCAGAGAACTCAGAAAGGCAAACAAAATTTCTCAAGAGAAACTTGCTGATATCAGTAATCTCGATAGGAGCTTCATTTCAGTCTTGGAATGCGGCCATAAGCAGCCTTCATTGATCACGATATTTCAACTCGCAAAAGCATTCAATCTTCCAGCATCAAAAATTCTCTCACTTACTGAAGAAAGAATCACAAAATAGTGATTGATTGACCTGACGTTACCCTACCTCATTCATCAATATATTCTGCACCTCTTTACCTTCAATGCCCAAATACCTCATCGTTATAGCCGGACTCGAATGGTTGAACCGCTTGCAGAGTATTTCAAAGCCAACGCCATAGACCGTTCGTTGAATCACCATTCATATTTTTCTTAAGCTTGTTTGCACATTACAGATGAAAAGATGAACCGAATCACACCGGCCAGTCGGGGATTTCCTTCTTTGTCCCAAACCATTTAATCGTTGTGTAGAGCATATTCAAATGGCGCAGGCCGGTTTTTAGACGGACGAATTTGCTTTTGGATGTGACACCGCGCAGCAGATCATCGAATTGATCAAAACTTAACGTCCGCATTTTTCGGATGGTTACTTCTTCCAGCGCGTTTTTTTCGCGCAGATAATCTTTGAGCTTTCCTTTATAGCCATCCATGCCGATTTGTCCTTCGCTTACGGCCGAGACAGCCAGAACACCGCTTAAACAGGCCATGTCAATGCCACCGCCGTGAAGAGCC
>CAIVDK010000469.1 GCA_903904655.1 uncultured delta proteobacterium
CGGCGCCGGTATCGATCACCAGCAAACGGTTTTGCGGATCATGCTCCTTTTTCCAATCGAGGGCCACAGTATAGTTACCGGTAAAAATGGAACCGACGCACAAATACAGAACTTTCTCAAACCGCGCCAGCGCGGCTTCATAATACTGATGTCTTTCAAAAACGGAGGATTGCGACGTGGAAACCTTCACCTCCGCGCACATGGCGCTGTAAAGTTCATCGGGATGAAAAAAGGTCTCCGGCAGAGATTTTTCACCGATATTGAGATAGCTATTCAAAAGGGTAAAGCCGTATTTTTTAGCATCCTGACGCGTCAGCGAACCGGCGGCATCGGTCATGACATGCAGCCTGGAATCGGCGGGCGCGTTCATAAACTCATTAATCTGTGCCGCCAGATTATCTTCTTCCCAATGGACCACGCTGCCCAGCGCCGCCATTTGAGCTTTAATTTTTTCCTTGTCTCCCGTATGGAGATGAATTTTATAAAGATCGCCTTCATTGATGATAACAGCGCTTTCCTGCTGGCGTGCAATTTTTGTCAGATCATCAGGAAACTGAGCATTTGCTTTCACCACAAAGTCAACACAGTAGCCGGCCTCGGAAATCTCCTTAAAGGCCGATGAAATCATGAGACGGTCTCGAAATACGTCCGTCACGGGACGATAATGATGGGGATAGCCGGCCAGCGTATAGAAAAAACCCTCGAAAAAAATATACATACCCAGAGCCCCTGCATCAACAACACCAGCCTCCTTTAATTTCGGTAATAGGTCATGCGTCTCGTGCACGGCCTGTTCCAGGTGTAAAATGATCTGATCCGCGCTTTTTTGATCGGGTGTAAAACCCTGCCGGCAGAGGATTTCCTCCAAGGCATCAAAGACGGAAAGCATGGTTCCCCGACAAGGATCACTCACCGCCTTCCAGGCCCTGGCATTTCCCTCCTGTGCAGCCTTGGTTAGATTAGATAAGGAATCAACAGCATAAAATGCCGAAAAATAACGAGACGCGATATTACCGGAATTGCCGCGTGCCGAAAGCAGAAGTTTTCTCACCACAGGGTCTGTGTCCCGATCCGGCGCTCGCAGCGGAGAAAGACTGATGGCCAGATTCCTGCCTGTATCGCCATCCGCTATAGGAAATACATTAATCGCGTCGAGCAAATCCGACCAGGCCGCGACACGCTCCACACCAGCCACAAAAGATTTTTTCAGAAGATCATCCATCATTAAACTCCCAACCCATTACGAATATCCTGCGGAATACTGAACAGGGTTTCCATTCCCGGCGTTTTAACCGCCACTTGTTCTGTGCGGCCACGTGCGCAAACGCTGCCGTCAGCCGCTTTCCGAATTTCAAAGTCCACCACCAGCTTAATGTTGGCATCCACAAGGGTCGCCTTGATAATCACCTCATCACGGTGGCGCAGTGGGAAAATGTGTTTGGTCGACGTCCGAATGATGGGGAAAATAATCTGTTCCCTTTCATAATAAGAGTAAAGATCGACCCTGTAATGTTCAAAAAGCGCCGCGCGGGCGAGCTCAAAGTAATTCAGGTAATTGCCGTGCCAGACGATCTGCATGGGATCCAGATCAAAAAAAGGCACGCTCATTTTCACTTCAAATGTTTTCTTTTCCATGCCCATTATTTCATCCTGTAGAAATCTGTATATCGGATTACCAAACACATCTTTTCGATATCCTCATCCAGCGGCCGGTCTTCAATGACCGGATCGCTGACCAATCGAATTTTTTGCAGCGCCTTAGCCAGAAGCGGCCGGACGTTAACATTTTGCCGGATATCACAGGCCTGCGCCGCCGACAGCAGATGAATGGCGACTACCCGTTCGGTGAGCGTGCA
>CAIVDK010000470.1 GCA_903904655.1 uncultured delta proteobacterium
AAAGTGGGGAGAGAGTGGCAGTAAGCAGAAAAAAGAAAAGGGCTTTTCAATTCCATGAAAGCCCTAACCTCTTGTTTTTCTTTTGGTGCCGGAGCCCGGAATCGAACCGGGATGAAGTTGCCCTCGGGGGATTTTGAGTCCGAATTAAGCAAAATTTTAACCCCTTGATCTAAGGTCTGATTTCCCGTAACTAATCAGAAGCAAAGAAGAAAAACGATTCTATCTATTCCCTTCCATTCTATCTACTGCTACGATTTCCCTTTGTTTCTATCACGATTTTATCACACCTGTACGGGGGACTTTTAGTCCCCTGATCCTCAATCACCATCAATCAAGGCAAGAAACATTCTCCGTGCCGAATCCTATTGTCACTACTTGCAGCTTTATCACCTATCACGATCAACAGTAGCTCCGAATAGCTGTAGTTTCCCCATTAATTCCCCGTGAGTCATTACAGCTATGGTTACAGCTACGATCACGCGACTTAAGGTTGATGGACAGCTGAAAATTTTAATTTGGTCATAACTGATGCAACAGTAGCTACACAGTATCGAGCTTCTTCAAAATGGGGTCATCAGCCAAAAAATTATTCGTGGTTTCAGTCTCGTCATCAAAAACAAGAACTGCAGATCCGTCTTTCAGTTTGGACTTTACCTGTCTGAACATTGTTTCAAGGGAAGCTTCGATTGCGCCATAATCAGTCCCGTTTCTGGAAATGAATTATTCGATAACTCCCTGCAAGGCTTTTGCGCTGAGTTTATTTGCCGGAATGATATGGATCAACATTTAAACTTGCTCCGTGCAGAAGGACGCGATGAATATGCCGCCGCCACCTGGCTCTGCCGCTGATCCATGTCAAAACTAAATAATACTAGATTTGATTAGCGCCTTTTGTTACGTATAGCACCTACAACTAAACGATTTTGAAAATTATTTTTGTTGTGAATTATTATTTGAAAGGTGCAACGAAAAGTTCACCCGGAGCAGCGCCTAGCTCTGTGATCGATTCTAGCGAGTGGCAAAATGTTTTTCGGCTTTATAGTACTATTAAGTTCTAAAAAGATCCTTCCAAAGAGGCAACCGATCTTCAAAGTAATTTCTGAGTAACGTATAGCGAAAAGCCAGCTTGTTGTTTTTTTCTTTCTTGTATGTTTCTGAAAAATTTAAAATATTCCTATAAGCTTTCTGTATTACGGTGGTATCTACTACCTGGCCAAATGTTCTGCGATAGTGTTCTCCAAGGTAGTCGACAAATGGATATCCATCGTCATCTACGGCTAAACAGTCAAGACACATATTAGCGATTTTTTTTGCTGCAATGGCAGCTACATTTATTGGTTCTTGGTCTCTAGTAATTTCTAAATATGTAACAAGTTCGTGTCCAACAACAATCCTTGGATAATTCGCAATTCTTGATTCAAGGGAATATGCTCTGGAAAGAGCCGGACCATAAAAATCGTTTTTCTTAATATCCATTCCAATCCCGATGTCAATACCGCCCCTTATAGGATGGCCTACCGCCAAGCAACATAGAGATGTCGTAGCAGCAGCACCCAGAATACCGTATATGCCTCTCACTGGTAGTTTTGCTGTGTCGGTTTTAAGTGGCATAAATATGACAACCGAATCAGAGAAAGTTTGGAATTCTATAGGGTTGTTAGTAAGTGTATTGAATTCTTTTCTTTGCTCTGGCTTCAACTCACTGAGGTCTCTTGTTTTTTTAGTATATGCTACAAAAGAATCATTGAAAAATTTCCTCATTCTGGTAACAGCACCATAAGTGTTTTTTAAATGTTCTTTTGTCGATTCTATTTCTTGGGAATTTTCTGAATTCGGTAGTGAACGGAGATCACGAAGGAACTCTTGTTGTCCCAATAGATCTATAAAAGCCACTATGTAATGGCAAAGAACAAGTTTTTGATTTTTCATTTTCCGTTTAGTCATATCTAAATTATCTCACGTACAACTCATCGTTTAACGAAAAAATCAGCCGGAGCGCAGCGATCGGGTGTGTTGATTTGTTAAGCGCCTTTTTATAATGCTGCCATCATCGTTCTCGTTTAAAATCGTGACCAAACCATTTACCTGAATTCTTCGAGATATCTCTGGTGACACCAATAATTCGTTTAAGGCAACCATGAACCATAAAGAAATCAATAGCTGGAACAGACTTGCCTTTAAATGTAGTTAAGTCAAACGTAGTCCCATCTGGAGGACCAAAACCATGTACTGCAGAAACGCGAAATCGACTGTAGATTATAGCGGCAAATGTGCCACGCCAAAATTCCTTACGGACAAGTTCAAGCTCAGCAGCATTCAAATGCGGAGCAAGCAGTTCAAGTATTTCATGCTCTTCGTAAAGCCGTCTATCGGCCACTTTGAGCTTGTCAGAAATAGTAGGAAAAATTTTCTTCCACTTTCTTTGTTCTGACAATTTATTTAAAGCATCATCGAGCATTTTAGGGTGAATGTAAGCAAAGATTTCATTTCCACCATGTGCCCTCAGGATAGCAACGTAGTTGTAGTTGCTTCGCTCGTCTGGCCAACACAAGGCTGATGCTAACCCATCAATATAACATGCACACAGGATTCGTGCTTCATCCCGTCTGTCAGTTTTGTAGAGCTCCCTTAGATAGTTTGCTTTATTATCATAGTCATCAAAGAAAGCATCTATAAACTCTATTTTTGCTTTTTGGTTTTCTTCTGCAACAGACGACATATTCATGTTCCTAATTGCATACCGATTACTTTATGCTTAACGAAAATCTGAGCTGGAGCAGCCCAGCGGGCAGCGATCGGTTTGAGCGCCTTGTTAAGTATTCTTCTATTTATGGCATAGAATTTTTTGTAAATTATCACCATTTGACTCTGGAGTAATATATTGCCAATCACCAATATTTGAACTAGAGTCTGACTCACCATTTTTCTTATAGTTTACAACCGAACGCGTCCGTATTTTACGTTCAAGACAGTTTATCTCAAACAAAACTTTTACACGTGGTTTGATCTCATAAGAATTTGTTAATTCCTCCCGCACAATAATCTCAACATAAACATCACTATTTGTTTTTTGATTAACTAAAACGTACGGTGGGTAATATTGGGCAACTAATTTTTTGGCTGCTTTCTCAACAACTTGCTTTTCATATTTTTTTATAGCCGCATCAAATACGGATTGTTTTATTGCCTTAACCCAAACCCTTACAGTTCCGTCAGCAGTGTGTTCAACACTTTCAGAATCATAAAAAGCTATTGTCTTTTCTCCCTTAAGAAGAGTTGCCCCACCACAGAATTTCCAATCCGCCCCAGCCGCATCAATACTTATCAGATTAATAGCAACAAGCAATATGAACAGTAAGACCTTTTTCATTGCCCCTCCAACATTTGATAAATTCTAATCAATTAAAATATGTCATGTACTTAACAAAAAGCTCAGCCGGAGCAGCCCAGCGGGCTACGATCGTCTGAATTGACTGGTTGGCAATTATATTAAGTTCGAAATATTAAAAAACGTATTACCAAAGCAACAAGCCCCACAGCGCCAATAATAATTCCTAAGTTTCCCCACATTGCACCGGCACCAAACACCATATCTCTAATTCGTTGTTTTGTTCTTTGAGAAGCAATAACAGGTGCGACAGAAAATAAACATATTATCAAACCTGCGACGACACCACATAGACCAAATAGCAAAATACTTTTTTTGAAAACTAGCCCCCAAATGCCTATCGCAATTCCATAAAATACCATTAATCTCAAAGAAACAAATACCGCAGTCATTATTGATTCATTTCTATGAATTGGTGTACCCAAAGCATTTATTTCTTCACCTAGTTCTTTCATTACATTTATGTCATTTGTATCTTTGCCTTGCGCTTCGGCTTCGGCGATTATTTTATCAGCTGAATCGGCTCTTACTTGTAATGTTTCCAAAAAGAAAATATCTTTTTCATTTATAAGCTTTGATACATCGCTCAATCCAAATATCGGGCAAGCCCCATATTTCCCGTTCATGTAATTCCGTCTTGAATATAAATCGGCTAGAATGAGATCTCTTTTGTTTAATTCTTCAACTTTTGTCATTTTCAATTAGCCCCTGATTTTATATGCCAACGTTATAGGTCAGCCGACGCCTTAGCGGTCGGTTGGACCTAATTGATACTCATTTAATAATTCTTAAAGAAATATATCCGCCATCAGATACTGAGAATTCCAGTATCTCCTTCTCAGGAGTTTGGACTGTCATTATCTTACCAGCCACTTTCCAATTTTCTTTACGAACATTAGCTTTCAAATATTCCTTCCCATCTCTTCGGTAGTACGTTGCTGTGGAAATCTGAATTCCATTGAAGTACCGGTTATGTGATTTGGGGCGATAATTTTCAATCAATTCACCTAACAGACTATGGGCGCATGATGATATTGCTACCGCCAAGTTTCTTAGCATGAAGGAGCCAAAATCTACATGACCCAACCCATACATTTGCACCCTATCGAACAACGCAGGTATAGTTCGACTAAGATGACTACCGAATGTGTTGCCGTAAGCTTCAACTACCTGTTCCCAATTAATTTCGAGCAATTCATTTTCAACTTTGACGAGAGTACATTTCGTTGAACTCAGGTCATTTGGCACCTGAACTTCGATTCCTTCTTCTGATTCTTCAATTGGGATTCCCGAGAAACCAAATAGCAACATTTCTCTGTCTGTGATCGGTTTAGATATTTTAATTTTCGGTTGAATTTTTTTGAACCTGTTACACAATCTTCGAAGTGCATCGTTACCTTTACCTCTACAGAAGAGCGTCCTAAGCGATGACGCCAAATCGTCTCGGACAACATTGTGGCCCGCTTCGAGATTCAAAATTTGCAGGTCCAGTCTCATGATTTGATTTAAGAACGCTTGCACAAATTCATCATCTTCAATTTGTCGAGGTTGCTGGATCATTCTATGTACCTAACGAAATCAGCGGGGAGCTTAGCGAGTCCGCTGTATTGATTTTGTTATCTGCTCACTTTAAGCCTTCAGCAAATGAAAAAATCATGGCATCAAAGCCATTGACACTGACGCGAGATGTGTTACTTCTTTCCTTTCAATATCAAAATGGTGGCCCGACTTGATAGGCCGCCAGATCCCTTTGAAGTTTTGACATAGCAGTATTCCGAATGTCAGTGTATTGAATAGACTTACCTTGCTGACAACCTTGCTTCCATTCCAACCTACGATTATGAGGTGACCCTCTGTTACCTTAGCGCCAATTTTATCAAGCTGCTGATCGTCATAAATAATAGGCGGAAGATTAACACCAAACAACTGTTTGCTTTCTCCTTCATTATTTCGAATGTAGCGCCGAATGGGATTGAAATCTGGTGATAATACAAAATTGCTACCTGCAATATACGCCAAGTAATTGAAAGCAATTTTACAGAACCCGCGCATGATTGTCTTGTCAAGGGTAAGATTTGTTTCAATAGGGACAATTCCCTCAGGCGGCATGGGTTCAATTAATTCTGTTTTATCTGAATCGAGAGCAAACCCTAGTTCATTAAGTTTAGAAGTTAAGTTCTCCAATTCTTCGCCGTCTTTTGCTATTAGTAATATCTTGGCGTTCTTAATAGCATAGCCATCTTGGGCTAATGCCTTGGCTGACGGTATATCTTTGGGTTCAAAGAAATCATACGCGCCTCTCTGCGTGTGATAGAAGCCTGCTTGGACAACTATTTCTACGTCAATTTGCCCGGATTTCCCCAAACCATTTTCTCTTACTATGGCACCTTTAAAATGCCCTTCCATAACCTTGCTCTTTAGTCTCCGGCGATTTCGAAGAGGTTCTTTTGGTTTCATGCCATGCCTGAGCCTCTCTATACTTTCAAAAGTATCACGGCCCAGATAAAGCTCAATTTCGTTCCCGAAGAATTGATTACAGTCGTCACATACATAACCCTTGAGAATTAGATTATCCGGTGCAAACCTTCCAAAGGCTTGAGGAATGACATGTTCCCTTTTTCTAAAGGAGGAAGCTGGTTTTTCTTCTGTGCAGTAGATGCAGCGTGTCATAAATTTCTCAAAAGATAACGACGAAATCACCCGGAGCGTAGCGATCGGGTGTATTGATTTTGTTAGGACTCTCTTTCCATATAGAGCCTGTTCAGTTCAAGATAGATATGCTGTATACGTTCAGCAATCTTTGTTCCGGTTGAGTTGCGGATACGGCTTAACGTCTCATCAACAGATCCGCGAAGCAAATGTCCGTCTCTACCAATTTTGGGACCAAATTTCGTGAGTTGATGCATAACCCAGGCGAAATCATCTTGGAGTTGTTCAGGAAGGTGTTTTGTGCGCACAGGATGAAAGTTCAGATATGCAGAGTGTAGTCTCCGACGCACATCGCCAGGGCCAACAGCAAGACTTCTGAGTGCATTGCTAAATTTCTCATATGCGTAGAAATAGTTGGAATTCACTTCAATTACCACCCCTTCCCGTTAGCGCGATGCTTTTGCCATCGTTCCTTTATCTCAAAACACCCCCAGATAATACCACCAAATGTTCCACCACCGACGATAAGATAAATTTCTGCTTGTCTTATGATTGCCATGCTCGAACTAATGGATGTGAAGTCGACGCTAAAGAATATCGATGAGATCAAGCCAGCAATACAAGCCACTGTCCACATCAGTGCCTCAAAAACACCCACAACGAGGCCAGCCACTAACATGCCGAGTAGTGGAGAGACCAAACAAAGGCAAGCTGCATTAACTATGAAGTTAGCTCTCGGTTTCATTCTCTTAAAGCCTTTACGATAAAATTATCCGGAGTGCGCGTAATGGAAAGATTCATATATTATTATTTTAATCTTCGTAGGGGCGTTGGATTGTTTCAAAAACTTCTGACACAAATTGCTTTGTTAGACTGTCGTTTAGGTCTGCCGCTACTGCTACGAACCAATTTGTTCTATATTTTGAATTTATTCGAAAAATTTGTTTGTTTTGCCCATCGATTACAACTACGTCAGCGGCTAATGTTGCATATGGGCCGAGGTTGCCAGTCAGAACGGCCACAGGTTTTGACAATTCGTCAATATGTGTAATATTGATTAACAAAATTACTTTTCTTGAATTTTTATTCCAGGAATTGTCGTCATTAATATATTCTTGTAATTTCTTTTTTATCGAGGGAATTATTGTAGTTGGGACACTGAGACCTTGCGCGGCTGTAATTTCATAACTTACAGGCTTATAATGAATAACTGATGATTTTTGTTGTACTTGTCCAGACGCACAGGCAGATAATAAAAAAGCAGCAATTAATAATGCGATCTTTTTCATAATTCCTCCCTAACGTTCTAATATACTTGCCAAGTATTTTCCGATTATTCATTATTTTTATACTCTCTTTAAAAAAGAATTGAAAGCAACAATGTGTTTAAAATCAAAGGAAATGAAATTTAGGCACTCGGCATTTCACGGTAATAAAGACCGAAAGTCTGCCAGGCAATTTACGGGAAATCTGTCCGCTGTTAAGAACAACCTACGGTCTTCTGGAGTTTATGGCGATAATTAATACCATTTGAAATAGAGTATGCTCTCAAGCATTACTGACCTCTTTATTACAGGAAGAACATCATGGAAAAAGGCTATCATCGATGTTTTAATTTTTGGCATCGGTCTCGTTTGCTTCATTTACCTACAATTAAATGACATTGAAAAATCTTGATATTGCAGATTATGGATTGAAACGGAGAATTTGTTTTAGTGCGAACAGGGCGCTACCCCGAACCCGATAAAGGAAAGTAACTCAATAGCCTATTTGGCGGAACGCACCGGGAGGACACGATAGCTGTTGTTAGCTGACCTATTGCCAAAACCCCGAAGATTACCATAGAAGCCAAAGTTTTCTGCGCCGGTGCCAGTGCCCAGTTGATTAGATGTCCATTGAACAAAACAGGTAATATTAATCAACTCCGTTGCCACGTGTATTTTTATGTCTGGTGAACATACTGAAGGACGGGATTTGTTGGAATCATAAAGCCCAGCCAGTTCATCCTGTGTCGGCATACGCCAGTCCGTATATCCACCTCCACGATAATATCCACAATAGTATTTGGCTCTATCCCAATCAATATCTGAGCCATTATCCATAGCCGCCCACATCAAACTAGTCTTCGTATCTAGGACAGTATCATTGTCGTAGGCAATAAAACGGTCATCTCTTCTTATCTCGTTGCCTATTGACACTAATGGACGCTGCTCCACCTCCCGCTTCCGGTTATCATCATCGAGTACATCCTTGGCGGATGACTTTACTGGCGATGAGTCATCCAGCATCGTTGCGGCATTCCCTGCTCTTGGAGCAAAAAAGAAATCACCCTCTAGGGAAGACAATTCCCATGGCACCTGCCCGGTTTCCTTCTTTACTTTGCTGCGCACCTTCATAAAAACGCTGTTTATCGTTAGTCCTGGTTTTGCAATATTCTCCAGAAGTGCCTTAGTATAGGGGCTGTTCCTCCCTTCACCATCTTTTGCGATCTGCCCCGGACTTGTGGAATAGGAAATAAATGTGCCCGATGGAGAATTGCTCACAATGGCCAAGCCACGCGAGGCGCTACGGGAACTCTTACCAAAAGGGTTATCACGGCATGCATCCAACAATATGATATTCATACCATTGCTTGCGTTTTCCATCTCGGCAAGAATTAGTCCTACATCGACCGCTTTGAACCGGATATCGGATTCCTTGTTAATCTTTGCATTTACGGGAATGAGATAGTTGGTGCCGTTCACCTGCACACCATGACCAGCATAATAGAAAAGGCCGACACCACCCTTTTTCAACCTGTTACCAAAGTCTTCAATGGCTTCTTCCATCGTCTGAAGATCAGCGTTCTTTTTTAGGTTCACCTTGAAACGGAGTCTCTGGAGAGCGGTGGCCATATCGGTGGCATCATTAACGGGATTCTTCAGGGGACTAGAGCTATAAGCGCCGTTACCGATGATCAGGGCAATGCGTTGTTCCGTCGCTGCCGACAATGAAGATGGGTAGATTAAAGCAATTATTAAAAGGGCAAGAAAAGCTTTTACACGCATGGCTTTCATGGAAATATCCTCATATAATTGGTATTTTTATACTTGAACTATCACCAAATGGCAACTAGATATTCTGGACTTCCATTCGAAAGAGAGTATGTTAGTTACAATCGCCGTTTGTTGTTTAGAGGAAGGACTACATAAGGCAACTCTCTAAATATTCAAGCACTTTTCCACAAAAAAATAACACAGAAAATATCGCACTCATCCCTCCCTAAAACAGAGGTCCAGCAAACACCATGAGGAAGATAACCCCTTCAAGTATCCTTCCAGCATAGTGCAAGCTGAATCTCTGGTTGATTTTCCCATCCCATAGACTCTTGGGAGTCTTTCCAGTTGTCACTTCATTAAAACTCCTGAGGAGTCTTGAAATGATTTCTTACTTCACCATCTCCAATATTGTCCCGCCCACCTTCTGAAGCTTATACCCGCTGTCCGCTGACAATTCCGGATACTGTGCAGCTTTAGTATAGACGTTAATGATATGAAACATCGTCTGGCCAAATTCAAGCGGCATCGCCCAGTCCACAGCTTCCTTTTCCGTCTTGCTTAACAGAAACTGACTGTTAAAACTGCTGATAGTCAATTCCGGATGCTCGACCTTGCTTTCAATGGACAACCTGAACTGGTCCTTCTTTTTGCCCAGTTCATTGGATACGTCAGTCAAGACTTTTGGGAGTCCTGTGAGAATTTTAGCTGACACATGCCTGTATGATGCGGAGATTTCTGTTTTGGAAATCATTCCATTCGTACACACGAGCCTTAAAACAAACGCCGCTATGGATAAGGACGCTAATCCAACTTCTGAATTGGATACGGAGATACCTGGAGTCATCCTGTCACCATTCACCGTAAAACTCTGGCGACCATCCGGAATATTCACCATCATAAATTCATCATCAATCGAACTCTGCACCTTGGTATCGAGGGGGTAATCCAGAGACTTTAATTTATCCAGCACCTCAAGGTTATCCGTCGGTATATATCTCGGAGTAAAGATTGCCCTGACATCATCTCCATTAAACCGGAAGAACAGTTCATCATTTCTTTCATGTTGCAGCCAGTGGTTGAGATTCAATCTCTGTATATCCGGCGGACACTTTCTCAGGTAATGAAACGGGATTCCCAGTCTATTGGAAATGGACTGTTGTGCTATCGGTTTCAATCTGTGCAATTCATCGCTGATGGAGATTGTTTCCAGGCTATCAAAGGTTATTTCCTTCACTTCTATAAATTTATCGTGATAATGCCGTGACATTTCATGAACCCTGTCAAAGACATTTCCTAACGTGGTCATGTTGCTCATACGGTTGTTTCTCCTTTCTTCATAATTGCGTTAATTCACCTCATTCCACAATACCGCCTCCATAGAATCATCAGGATGCCTACGGATAACATGGACAGAATATTTCCAAAGATGAACACCAGATCCCGGATATAGACGGAATAAATCGTCAGCAGAATAATCCCCGCCATCAAGGTCATGAGATATGTAATGCTCAGATCACGGGCACTCTTGGTTCTGTATGTTTTAATCACCTGGGGAATCACACTGCCGCATATGATCAGGGAACCCGCTATTCCCAGAAATTCAAATACTGTTTGAACGAACATAAAACCTCCTTATTTTAAAGTTTGGGAGATGCGTCTTTCACCGCCGACGCATTATTTTTTTCTATCCGGAAAGGATAAGCGGCTCCCAATGGGTTTATTGAAACACCTGATTGCAGGACTTATGATTCTGTTCGCTGAAGATGCAGCTTTGGCATAGAGACTTGTCTCTGCATTTGTCACATATTTTCCTGGGGTCAATGAACAGGGTGATATTTTTCATGACAAAACCGAGTGTCTGGGTCATCGGTTTATCCAGCGCCCAAGCTATCCTTCTCAATGTCTGGGATGCCTCCATGGACATTTCCGGCGTATAGGCCATAAATCACCTCCATTGATTCAGGCTGCCTGTTGTTGTTCCGGAAGATTCGCTTTCCTGACCTTGGCACGGGATTTCTTTTTCTTCTTTTCCGCATCATGATAAGCTTGCTCCTCAGCATTGGAATAGGCTTTATCGTCATTTTCAGTCTCATCTGCCGTATTCCCATGAAGGTATTTGTCAGATAGTTTCGGATCAATGGCGGGATGGTCCGGTAAAGGATTCTCTTTTTTCTGCTGTTCATTCTCCTGATAGATTTCCCCAGGTCTTCCCAGGTCAAACAGGACGATAATGACAGGCAGACTGATGGTGGGATGAAGCATTTCAATTTCCTTGGAAACCAGGTCTTTCGTGGTGCCCAGTTTGCTCTTTTCGCTTCTCTGTGCCGTGACCATGACGATTCCCATATCCAGTTTCTTCTTATCAAATCCGACTTGTAATCGGAGTAACGCATCCTGAATGTATTCATAACTGGAAAAGCTGCCGTCAATGGCCACACGGTTCTTAAAACCCTTGTAATAGTATCTTCTCCCATCCAGAATGTTCAGATCCCCATTCTGCCGCCAGTTCATTTCTGCCAGTGCCTGACGCAATAATTCACTTTTATGCTGGGTGCCGTAGAGACAGTCATTGAGGTAATCCATGACCTGCTTCACTTCCTTGGTCATCTTCTTTTCCTTGATAATCTGGTTTGCATTGCGAAAATGCAGTAATTCATAAGACATGGTTGTTCTCCTTTGCTGTGTTGGTTGTGGTTTGATGTTTTCGGGAAAGGTAATCGCCAATCTGATACATATCCTCGATCCGGCGGCCTTCTGTGATTTTAATCGACAGGTTTTTGTATTGCCGTCTGGTAAAGAGTCCGTCTTTGTATATGGTGTCAATGAACTCCTGGACCGTGTCGAATGACGATTCACCCCAACCCCAGTGCCAGACCCGGTCATTGTAAATGATGTTGCCGAACTTCTCATTGGAACCGAGATACCAGAGGTTGCAGTCTCCCTTAATCGGCAGGCAGCATTTCGCGTCCTTTAATAGGAAATTATAAATTTCCTTTCCGGTTGCGTACCTGTCGATCATCTCCTGGCTGAAATTCTCCGTGTAGATCTTGCAGTAGATGCTGACATAAGCTTTTTGGTCTGATTTGCTCATGGGTTATATGCCCTCCCATCCTTTCATAAATGGAAAAGGGAAGGTGATTAGACCTTCCCTTATACTGGTGTTACCTGTTTTCTGCTTTAACCGTGGAGATGATTTAAAACGGTTTAAGCGGCTATGATTGAATTCAGCTGAGTGCCCATGATCTCATCGATGAACAGGGACTTCTTGGCGGCCTGTCCCATGTAGGTATGTGAATAACTGATGTAGAGTATTTTCATCGCCCTGGAGATGGCCACAAAGACGATTCTCCTTTCCTCCTCGATGTCGCCTTTCTTGGTGGGTGTGATTCCTTCGACCAGGCCAATGACAAATACTATTGGGAATTCAAGTCCTTTCGCCTTGTGAATGGTCATGAGAGCAATTCCTTCTTTGTCATTGCTCATCTGCTCCGAGAAACTGTCCGTATAGTTCAGAAAATCCTGAATGCCGGAATATCGTGCCGCTGATAATTGGAGTTGATTGAGATTGGCCACCTTTACATCATCAGGTGTTGGGATATCCTCATCCGTAATAAACCGGTCATAATCCAGCTGGCTTCTGATCATCTGAATGACTTCAGACGGTTCCAGGTTGGGAGCGTAATCCGCCAGGGGACTGATGAATTTGATAAAATCCTTCACATTCTTCCGGATATAGGGAAGGTCGACCGGCATGGACTTTAACCCTTCATAGAGATGGACATTGGTCTTGCCGGAAAACTCCGCCAGCTCCTGAATGAATTTCCTGCTGATATACCTGTTGGGCACGTTTAATACGGACTTCAACGCCTCATCGCCTTCCTCGGAGTCCGGGTTGATAATCAGTCTTAAATAGTCCAGGATGTATCTGACCTCGGATCTCTGATAGAAGTTCAACCCGTTTTCAATGTAATAGGGTATTTTCATCTGGGCGAAGGTCTCCTCAACGACCCTGCTCTGGAAATTGGCCCGGTACAAGACAGCAATATCCTTGTATGCATACCCTCTCTGCCCGGCCAATTCACTTATCTCGTTGACCAGGCATAAAGCTTCACCTTCCTCCGATGACGATTCCAGGACAATGACCTCATCCCCATCCTGATTGTCGGTTTTCAGGGTTTTTTCTATTTTCCGGACGTTATGGGAAATCAGGTTCTGGCAAGCTTTCAATATCTGAGGGGTAGAGCGGTAGTTGATATTCAGAATGAAGAGTGTGGACGAATTGAAAGTGCTCTGAAAATTGAGGATGTTATTGACTGATGCTCCCGCGAATGAATAGATGCTTTGCCAGTCATCCCCAGCTATCCAGTAGGATTTGTCATTATTGCCTTCCTGATCGACAATCAGCTTGATGATTTCCAATTGCACAGGGTTCGTGTCCTGGAATTCATCGATCAATATGTGGTGATAACGGCTGGCGTACTTTTCCCGGATTGCGTCATTGTCATTGAGCAGAAAATAGGTCTCCAGAAGCAAATCGTCAAAGTCCAGGAGGTATTTCTTTGCTTTCTCCTTTTCATAGGACTCATAGATGTTCGCCACCTTGACCATTGTTTTGTCCGACTCGTAAAGAGATCTGAATTCCTCAACGCCAATGAGGTTGTTCTTGGCCAGACTGATTTCACTCAGGATGGTTCCCACGGATATGTCCAGGCGCTTCCGTTTCATCAGGTTTCTGATCATGTTGATCTGTTCTTTTCCCGATATGATTTCAAAGACCTTTCCTTCCGTCCTTAACAGATAATGGCACCAGCTGTGGATGGTGGACAAGGTGACTCTCTGTGCCAGTTCTCCTAAAACCGGGACCAGTCTCTGCCTCATTTGCTCCGCCGCGTTTCGGTTAAAAGTCAGACCGATGATGGTTTCAGGCTGCACGTTGTATTGCTTGACCAGGTTTCCTATTCTTTCCATCATGACGAGAGTCTTCCCCGATCCCGGCACCGCTATGACCGCCGCTATTCCGTTTGTGAAACTGGCCGCTTTCCTTTGCTCCCTGTTGAGACCTTTCAAGTTTGATCACCTCCTCTCCTTCTTCCAATGATTTGATTGCCATGGATATTCTGAACATGGACGCCACGATCTGATCCACTTTCCGGTGGGTCTTGTCGATCAGGATCATGCTTTTTAAGGCTTTTTCCTTTTCCCTGAGATAATTCTTCAGGAATTTGATGACTTCGTTTTGGTTGTGGCTCTCCAATAACGAGCGAATGTCAATGATCCGCTTGCAGCCGTATTCCGTTTTAACCCTCAGATAATCCTGCGCTTCGATAATGGATTCTTTTGTCATGCCGCAGCCTCCATAAACCACGCGTCGCAGTTCTTCTTGAACGAGCAATTCTTGCATTTGTAATTGCTGGGACTGTCATTGGGGATAAATATTCCCCGAGATATGCCCTTGGAGACTTCCACGATCTTTCTTCTTGCCCTGGTTTCGTCCGCAATGCTGCGTGTGGTGTAATAGGACTCGAATTTCGGTTGCTTCGTCTTGATCAGGCAGTCAAATCTCAGCAGAATGTCCGAATATCCGTAACCGTTGGCCCGGACCGCCATCTGGTAAAGGGTAAGCTGGAAGTTCCTGTCCACTTCATCATTGGAATAGGCTCTTGCCGATGTTTTGAAATCGTTGATGATGATCGTGCCGGATTTATCCTTCTCCATCAGGTCTATGGAACCGATAACGGGCAAAGGGCAGCCTGGAATGGTAAAGCTGAAAGGTTCTTCTATCCCGATGCATTCATATTCCCGCCAGGAGGACTTGTTGTAATACGCGGTCAGCAGTTCCTGGCCCTGCAGGAGCATCATGTCAGGGTTGTTCCCTTCAGCGTATTTGATGTCGTCCCTTCCATCGGTCAGCTTTCTCCAGTGATGCTCAAAAGACTGGTGCAGCTCTTTCACACTCGGGAACCTGCCCCTCATCTTTTCCGTGTGAAAATCCTGCAAGGCCAGATGAACGGCGCTCCCGAACTCCAGCGCGTCCGGTTTGAATTCCGCCTGGATCTTGTCAATTCTGCCGAACTTGTACAAAAGACCGCAGTCAATGTAATCGTTGATGGAACTTGCCGATAAATGTCCCATTTTTCTTAATTCCTGTAATTCCACTTTTCACCTCGTTTCATGGATAAAGCGCAGGCTCCTGCGTTTGTTCAGGCACTATGCAGCGACATGGGTTACAGATGTAATGATCCATGGGTCGACTGATGTCGCCTGATCGCCTTCCAATCCCTGTCTTTACGGGAACCCGCGCTCTATGTTTTGTTGTTGATGATTTGATGATGCTTGTTTATTTTTGCAGGCAATCGCTTGAAAACCGTATATTCAAAGGGGCGGGATAACGGATATAATAATAGGGATAGACAGACAAAGATAAATGGACGTTATCCCGCCCCTGATTGCAGAAGATTCACTTTATTGATTTGTTTTATGATTGATTAAGGGATCTAGGATGCTGCCTGCAAATAACGGATGAACTCTCCCGCGGATTCAGAAGTCAATTGCTCCACCGGAACACCGTATTTATCCATGGATCTGGTTCCAATGTCTTCCAGAGAAATACCGCGTCTTCTGGAAAGATTGTAAAGAGCAGACTTCTGAGCTTCGGACATCAGGGGGGATGCTGCCGGTTTTGACTTGCCATTGCCGCCATTGCCATTTCCCTTATTAGGTTTTATAGAACCTTTCGTCTGCGCCGGCGGAGTTTCAACAGGCTTTAAATCCCTGGTTTCTTCATCTGCCGGATTGGCTTCCATAACAGGTGCCTGTTTCTCAGTCATGGGAACGACATTGTCCTTCACCTGCTGGTCCTGAATTGCTTCGACTTTCTGTCCATCCCCATTTCCGGATTTGAATACAGATTTTATCTGTTTGGAAAACTTCCTGACATTGTCGCTTCCCTTCTGAGGGGTTTTCCTGCTCTCATCGCCGCCGATAATGTCATTCAGGTCTCCGAGTTCTTCCAGCGCTGTCATGCCGATATTGTCCATATCCCGGAATGCCCTTGCTTTGGCCCTGGTTGATGCCATTCTGATTAAATGCCTGGCCACCTTGGAATTGCAATTCTGAGGATTGGCGTCACCGATGTCCGAGAATCTCTTTCCGTCCATTGTTTCCACTCTGGCCTTGCAGATGGCGGTATTTTTGTTTTCATCGGACGAATATTGAATGAGTTCCACATCGACCATGCAGAGGTTCTTCTGGTGAGCCACATCGAGCAATCCTGCGTAGAGCACAAAGTCCTTGTCATCGATCTGCCTGACGAAATTGTCATCCAGCTTGGGTCTCCATCTTTCCAGGTAATGAATGCTTTCCGAGTCGCCTTCCGTGATGGAATTCATGACGGCCATGATATGCTTGCATTTGAAGGTGGAATCGTTTTTGAACCCCCTGGCGAAGTCTCCGCAGTTGCAGAAGTAATCCGTTTCGTTATTGTAGCAGACCTTATAGCAGATCTTCCCTTCTTCGGACTCCACGTAAAACCACGGTGATTCTTCCAGATGAAATACTTTCAAGTTCTGAGAGCGTTCGCTTCTCTTTAGCGCTTCCTGATTGGTCATTTCTTGTTGCCTCCTTTGGATTGGTTTTTATCAGGTTTTAATGCGACGAAGATGCTGGCGATAATCTCCGCCACCTTTACAATTAATTTCAGTGTTGGCCCTGCTATCATAGGTTAATTCCTCCTGAATGAGATTGGTTGAAATCAGAATGGCACTTCGCCGTTGATCGATTCCGCGGATGTTTCGCCTTCCTTAAAGCCTCTGCCGTCCGTTTTGATAAACTCGATGCTGTTCCCGATGATCTGGAAGGTGTTGCGGTTCTGGCCATCATCCGTGGTCCACTTGTTTTGATCGAGGATTCCGGCAATGGCGATCCTGGCGCCTTTGTGAAGATAGGTAGAGCAGACCTCCGCCAGCTTGTGAAACGTGACGACTTTGATCCAGCAGGTTTTCTTCTTTCCGGCCTGAAAAGCGATGTTGAATGATGTTACCGGGTTTCCATCGGGGGAGTAAAAGACCTTAGGATCGTCTCCCAGGTTTCCTGTGGCAATAAATTGATTGAGCATGTGTTTCTCCTTTCTGAAAATGATGGGTTAAAATGGATTGATTTTGCGGGTGCTTTGGCTTATGTTTTTCTCCGGACGTAAAAATAGTCTCCTTTCCTGAAAGCATTTCATTGCAAAGAGTTTAAGTTAACTCTTTATTATTAATGTATATAGTGGATGCGGTTATCCCTGATTAAAAGAGGTTAAATACATGACTGGTTTAATGGACAAAGTAGCGCTGCTGGAAATCATCAAAAAATTACTGAAAACAGATGGTGAACTGGACTTTCTGCGGAAGTTGCCGGAAGATGATCTGAAGACTCTGGTGGGCTGCATAAGGGAACGGTTTGATCAGTTGAGTAAACAAACGCAATAAATGATTCTTATGAGGAGTCCGGCATGAATAAATCGGATTTGATTGACGAACTGGCAAAGAAAAACAACCTGACGAATAAACAGGCGACTCAAATAATTGATTTTGTCTTTGACGGTTTTACAAATGAAATTAAGAATGGCGGCAGAATAGAGATCAGAGGGTTTGGGAGTTTTGTCGTGAGGGAATATAATGCTTACAAGGGCAGGAATCCAAGGACAGGAAATGCTGTTGAGGTGAAACCGAAGAGACTGCCATTTTTCAAGGTGGGGAAGGAATTGAAGGAGATGGTGGATGGGAAGTGAAACGGTGTCGGGTATAGTGCTGGACAACTTCCTGTAACAAATGATTTACAAATAGCAACTATTATTGTAGATTTTGCTCGGAACTCTTGAAAAGTCAAACTCCTCACGACTTACTGCATTTAAGTCTGCAAAGTTTTTTGCTCATTGGGGTTGAAGCAAATGGGAAAGAAAAACGTACTTATTTCCAAAATCATCCACCTATTTTTAATCGCCATCACCATATCACTACTCCCACCTCCGGCCTTCGCAGAAATAAAGACATTTGTGAAAGAGTATACCTACCGGGCAAGTGATGAGGACAGCAGAAACTCAAGCAGAGCTATCTCCCTTAGGGAGGTGAAAAGGCTTCTCCTAGAGGAATTGAGCACCTATATAGAAAGCCAAACAGAAGTCCAAAACTTTCAAATTACGAAAGACCAGATTATCACATTGACTGCCGGAATAGTTAGCACTGAGGTGGTAGAAGACAAATGGGATGGCAAAGTATACTGGCTTAAAGCGAAAATAGCCGCAAATCCTCATGACGTGATAAACTCCATTGGTAGACTACGCAAAGACCGTGAAAAGGTAAAAGAATTAGAGGAATTAAGGAAATATTCGGAAGAACTTTTACAGGAAAATAAGCGGCTAAATAAAGAATTAAAGATTGCAACGGGTGCGAAAAAGCAGGAAGCGGTACAAGCTTATAAGCGAAATATCGAAATTTTGCGTGCCTATGAATGGCTTGAAATAGGCGATGCATTGTTAATATCTGGTAACAACACCGAAGCAGTAAAATCTTTTAGTAAGGCCATAGAACTTAATCCGCAGGATGAAAAGGGTTACAGATTTAGAGGGATAGCTTATCGCAATCTTGGCAATTATCAGCAGGCGCTAAAGGATTACAGCAAAGCAATAGAACTGAACACACAGGATGCTATGATTTATGTTATCAGAGGACTCACTTATTTAAATCTTGGCGATAACCAGAAAGCAATTATAGATTACAGCAAGGCCATAGAACTTAATCCTCAGGCTACTGGAGCGCACCTCGGGAGAGCGATGTCTTACGTCGCGCTTGGCAATTATCAGCAAGCGCTAAAGGATTACAACAAAGAAGTAGAGCTGAATCCACAGGAAGTAGGTACTTATGCTCTCAGAGGAAATCTATATCTTCTTAAGCTTGGTAATTATCAGCAGTCGATACGGGACTACAATAAGGCAATAGAGCTTAATCCGCGGCAAGTAGATGTTTACTTTCACAGAGGGATAGCTTATCAAAAGCTTGGCGATGACCAGAAGGCGCTAAAGGATTACAGCAAAGTAATAGAATTAGACCCCTCGAGGGCAGGGTTTTACTGTGCCAGAGGCAGAGTATATGAAAAGCTTGGCGATAATCAGCAGGCACTAAAAGACTACAGCAAAGCAATAGAACTGGATCCCAAGGAGGCATCGCCTTATTTTATCAGAGGGGGCATATATCTTAAGCTTGGCAATAATGAACAGGCAATGACAGATCTTAAAATAGCCGCCCGATTAGGACTAAAATTAGCACAGGATTTGTTAAGATCACAGGGGATTGAGTGGTAATATTGATTTTATTTCAGCACTTTGAAGGAGGCAAAAAATGGAGCAGCTTGCGCTTAAAGACTTTATAAAGAGCGTTTTGATCGAAATTGCCGCAGGAATAAAAGGCGCTAATGATGAACTAAAGAATCCGGACAATAACCAATTCGAAGTTTTCACCCTAAGACGAAACATAGGAGATCATGCTAAAATTCCAGGAATAAACTTCGATATTGCAGTCACGGCAAATACAAGCCAGAAAGATAAGGCAGGATTCATGGTTGCACTGTTGAATATCGGTGCGGCTGCTAGTACTGAAAAAGGCATCGGCAATGAAATGGTTCATCGAATAAGATTTGAAGTTGGAATTTCTGACGACTGGAATTGACACCAAATACCAGGAGTAAGCTAAGAGGCTTCATAACCGAGCGGCGGAACCGATCGTTATGCTTCTGCTCAGCCTCACGTTGGAAGCTTTCGATCAGAAACGGTCAAATTTTGTCGTGCTATGACCAGCACCAATTGTAGATGTTATCCGTAGCAAGAATAAAATAAAATCCATTTGACATCCTCCAGCATCAGCAGTATATTACTGTCAAATCTTACCAGTGAATCTATCAGCCAGATAGACACAAACTGGCCCTAAGAGATCTGAGAAAGTTGGTCTCCCTGAGTATTCAGTTTTGCTCAAGGAGACCTTTTTTATTTGGGGGAAACGAGCGATGACAATTATATTTTCGGAGCCAACATTTGGTGACAAGCTTTTGGCAATGATGAGAAAGAAGCGGGCGGTCTTTATCCCGGACATTTACAGCAGATTCGGGAAATACGCCTATGGGAGCGCGGTTAATGAACCCTTCCTGCGCGCTCTGACCAGACCGAAGAATCAGGATTTGGAAAAAGGTTGGTTTTATCAAGATGAAATCATGCCGCAGGAAAACAGAAAGGAAATAAAGGACAGTTAATTTAGCGACAGTTATGCCTGGGTGAATACCGGACCGGTAATCATACACAGACCCTATGAGGTTTGAAAAAGTTAGCCTCCCGTGAAGTGAACACGTTCATTTTGGGGAGGTTTTTCATTTTGGCGCTGGTTGCTACCCATATTAATTATAAAATAATCGAGAAAGGAGGGATGTGTCATGACCAACATTATCGCCGTAAAGAACCCGAAGTTGAAGACTGGCCATAAACATTGTGAGGAATCCATGTTGTTCAAACTGATTCGGAAAACTGTCATAAGGCTGAAAGACGAACTTCTGCAAATCTGGAACGGGGTGAACCCTGATAAAGTTTTTCTCGGCATAACCAAGTTTCCCTATTACTGGGAAATGACCGGTGATCATCGTAAAGAAAAAGGAGTTACACAATGGCTAAAAAAATAGAAAATGATTTAGATATCTGCAAAACCTTCAAAGACTGGTTTGCTGAGAACAGGCACCGTTTTCATCAGCCATGCAGAATTCGGCACTACAAGAGCGGGGGGCGCCAGCGCGTGCACATCTACTTTGACAATATCGGTCCTAAAATACAGAGTTGGGTGTCTGAAGGTCTTGTCCTGGAAGTGGCCGCATACCACAAGGGGAAAATCATGGATTTTATGTTTTGTGGGTTAGAATGCCCGGTAAGGCAAAACAAAAATAAAAAGTATTACTGTGGGTTCTGTTTAAAACCAAAATATTACAAAACGCCGAAGGAACTGGTCATCGAACACAGTTTTGAGGAATTTTTAAAGATTGCAAATAAAAAGTTCAATAACAACCATGTTTTAAAACTTGAATATGGTTCGGGATGGAGTGAAGGCAAAGTGATGAGTAAAAAGGAGTTACTGAAAATTTCCATAGAAGAACAAACTGACTCAAATACTGTCCTGATTCTACCAATCATTGAAGGCGACGGCGATCTTGTGATGAACGGAAAGGCAATGTCAAAAGCAAGAAGAAGTTGAATTTTCAAAACGTAAATGGGAATGACTATGGATTCAGGAACTATTTTTGAAATGCTGGGGACGGCTGGTTCAATGATTATGTGTGCCAGTTCCGTTCCCCAGATTATTAAGATGTACAGGACAAAATGTGCCGATGGTCTGAGCGGATCATATCTTGCGATTCTGATGATTGGGATGACGTTGATCCTGCTCTATGCATTGTCTGTAAAGGATGTCGTTTTCATTTTAGGAAATGGGGTGGCACTTTTATTGACGGGGATACTGGTGGGATTGTGGTTTCGATATCGGAAACAAAAACCGGCAGGGAGAGTTTCAATAATTGAATAATTGATTACCGGACGGGATAAAAGACCCGGAGGAACATCAAAACATTTTGAAGTTTTTCCACGGGCAAGGTGCTGAGGATCTGCTTGATGCGTTTCTCCAATTCCTTCTGGTCTGAAATTTCTTGCTCATATCGGAGAATTTCGGGGAGTTCGATATCCAGGACTTTTGCGATCTTTACGAGCACTTTAAATGAGGGGTTCATATTACCCCGCTCGATTTCTCCGACGAATTTGTAATCGACATCGGCCTGATGACCAAGTTCCTGCTGGGTTAAACCTTTAGCGGTTCTCAAGGTGCGAATACGCCGGCCAAGAAGAATGCTGTCGGGGTCTTTTATTTTTTTCATAATGACGTATTTATAAGGAATTAAGAATTTGATAAACCGTATAAATACGTCATTATTTCTTGACAGTCGTGATATGTTAGGTATATCGATGAACTCTGCCGTAAATATGGGGTTGTCCAACTCAACAATATCAGTGATTACGGGGGCAATATGCGCAAAATATCATTGACTTCCCTCATTTTGTCCATTTTTTCAGACATAGTCAAAACAATCGGCCAGAGTCGAGCATTGGTATCACCTCAATAAACAGACAAGAAGGACACAGAATAGGAGAGACATTATGGCAGAGGCATTTGATTTGAGAAAGGTACCAGGGGATCAATTAGTTGCATTCTACGGCCTCAACTTTGCGGCGGCCGCAGCTGATGGCGAAATCGACAAGGATGAACTCACGACGATATTTGAGTCGCTGGATCTGACACCCTTGACAGAGGAACAGAAAGAGAAAGTGCGTTGCTACATTATTAGCCCTCCAAAAATAGACGAGACTCTCAATTGTATCGCCAATGGCTCTGACGAATTACGATACACGGTTGCAGTAGGCGTTATTGAGGTAATCTTAGCGGATGATGTGATTACAAGAGAGGAGGATCTGTTTCTCGACGAGATCTGCAAGAGGCTCCGTGTCAAGAAGGACCAGCGTGAAGCAATAATCAACTTTATTAAGGAAGCAAGGCGCATTCGTCTCAATGGAGTTGATGATAATAAAGCAGAAAAAGCCCTCAAAAGTGCGGTCAGTGGTCTGACTTCAGTCGGGGTTCCGATAGCTGCGGTTTATTTCAGCGGGTCAGTGATTGGGTTGAGCGCCGCTGGTATAACATCAGGACTTGTCGCCATTGGTTTGGGTCTCGGCATGGTTCCCGGAATTGGGATAGCCATCGTGATTGGTACAACCATTTTCATCAGCATGCGATGGCTTCTTGGCGATAGCAAAAAAAAAGGGGAGAAGAAGCTTCGGGCAGAGAACGAAAGAAAAGCACAACTTGTTATCAAGAATTTGCAGGATACAATTAATGAACTTTTGGTAAGGATTTTATCTATAGAACAAAAGGCTGCAGAGTCGGAAGCAAATCGGGAGGCGATCCAGGTGCTTCGAGAGCGGCTTAATTCGTTGATGCGCATCCTTAAACAGCGAAAACAACAGTTGGCAATCACATCATACAAAGATAGTTCGCTGACAACAAGGAGATAACATGACTGATCGAGACATTATCGTTGAAATGCGACAGATGCTGACGGCACAACGTGCTATACTGCAAGAAGCCAAAACGGTAATGACAGGGCTTGAACGAAGCCTTGGTGATAATAATATGCAAGCCACAGATATCAATGAACTTGAGACAATCATGTCCGAGATAGAGCAGGATGCTTGTTTCCTGAAGCCTTGCGACCTTGATAGTTGGGCACAGGATGATGCAACCATTTCTGTGCTTTACGAACAGAAGAAGATCCGCTACACGGAAAACCTGAAGACCCTACAGTTCAGTAATTGGCATCAGTTCGTCCGAGATAGTCAAGCCTATTGTCTTTCCACTGGCATAGAACCCGTCCTGCCATGGGAGGCTATACTCACTGACAAAGACGTTGCGCAAATCAAGGCTGAAAGTTACGGAGAACAGTATCGGTGGGATAAATGGGACTACATTGTCGTTGGATCAGCGGGTGTCCTCGCATTTCTAACAGATGTCTTCTGGGTGGCCGTACCACAGACGATGAAATCTGGCGTTTATAATGGGCAGCAGGGTAGCATCGTTACAGAGAAGTTGCGTTCTTTCAAATTCCCGCCATCTGTTCAGTCATGGCTCGAAATGAAAGCTAAGGTACCCTATGATCATACCGGAGGCGGCGACCACCGTATCGATACCTTCGGCCATGACCCAGTACTTGGGTTCATCATGGGGGTGTTGGATATCATAAGAGGCGGAGCAACAACTATAAAGAGAGGTAACATTGCCTTTGAGTCCGGTTTAGCAGATCCAGTTATGAATCCTCTGACCGCAATGGTAACCCAGTTCCTGCATATGCTCTCAGACGTCGCAACCTCTAAGGGATTGCCTGTCCCGTTTGCCTCCATAATCCGTGCTCTCAAGATCGGATCCTTTACCGGGCCAAGTGGGAGGACGCACACGCTGAGTAGTATGATCCTATGGATGTACCACAACGGATATGACCTGCGACATTTTGTTACGATGGGAATAACTCCGGCAGTGATAGAGATCATCCTACGAGCTTACCTCATGATTCGTCACTACTCAACCCATGGTGAAAAAAAATTCTTGTTGGCCGACAATCCCAAGTATAGGAGCATGCTGTTGTCCGCACACGCCGTTGCTTGCGCCGGTAATGCAGGCAAAATCGCCCTGATGGAAGGAAACCCGCTCGCAATAAATTACGCTGAATGGCTTACCATGCTACGGTACCTCGTTCCGTCACTTAAATACTGGATGTTTGATAAGCACCGTCTCGTGATGGACCATATGCTTAGCATAAATGAGCAGGGCTGGAGTGAGCTTTGCCAGTCTTCAGATGATTTGTTAACACGGGTGTATGCAGACACAGCACCCATCTTCGCCCTTGGATCGGAATCTGGGTGACACTTCCCCATTTGTTACCAAAATTCTCCTTCCCTTGTCGACTCAGGAAGGTCTGGGAGGATGCTATTCCAAGATAACAAGCCGCAAGAAGCCGCCGACCACTGACCACGCTATTTCTCATACCAATTGTCTGCTATTGACACTCCGACCACTATCGATACGTCTTTCAAAAAATGTCTGAATCGTCTGAATGTTTGAAGCGAATTACCTTTAAGGGCCAATTCCCTTGCTAAAGCTTAGCCCCTTACGATTCGCCAAAAATGTCTGAATTGACAGAATTGACAGCTTGGTCCATAGTATCGGTCGATTCGGACAATTTTGGCGGAGGATGTTATGGCTAATGTAGCGTTTTTATCGAAGGATGCCCCTCTCACAGAACTTATTTCGGACTTTCTGAAGAAGGATGGTCACGAGGTAAAAAAAATTGCTGAGTACAATCCGGAAGTGGCAGTAAAGAAACCCGATGGATTTGACGTCATTGTTATGGACGATCATGTGCTCGGGTCTGTCGGACAGTATTCTCCCGCTTCATCTCCGAAGCTGATCATCATCGTTTCTTCAAGTCTGAATTCATCCACGGTAATGAAAAGAATCCGTGAAGGTGTCTGGGACTGCATCCGGAAACCGATAATGATTGGTGGGAGCTATATCCCTTCAACGGTTGAAGCTGTAAAAAAGAGAATGTTGAGCAGTATCAAAGCTGCTGTATTAATAAATTCACAGGAACACGATATTGCAAAACTAGATCGCTCAAAAATCATAGGGGAGAGTCATGCAATAAAATCCTGTATGGCCAGTTTGATTTCCGCTGTTGAATCAGATCAGTCAATTCTTATAACCGGTGAAACAGGAGTGGGCAAGGAGTTGTTCGCAGAGGCCGCTCACAAAAATAGTCATAGGTCGAAAGGGCCGTTCATAGCTTTTAATTGCGCGTCACTTCCCGAAACTATAGCGGAGGGAATTCTCTTCGGGTGGAAAAAAGGAGCACACAACCGAGCTGATGCAGACAAAGATGGCTTGTTGAAGACGGCACATAACGGTACCCTTTTCCTTGATGAAGTTATAGAGCTTTCCCCCAAGAATCAGGCGACGCTTCTCAGGTGTATCCAGGAAAAAGAAGTCTTGCCACTGAGTGCTTCGAGACCGGAGAAAACTGACTTCCGGTTAGTTTCCGCTACCAACCAGGACCCGTTGGAGATGGTGAAAAATGGGAAGTTCCGTCAAGACCTCTACTACCGAATAAACGCATCAACCATTGACGTTCCTCCTCTCAGGGACAGAAGGGAAGACATTCGGTTGATAGCTGAGCATTACATTCAGAGGATCTGCACTGACAAAAAAACCACTCCTATAAAGATATGCACAGATGATTTTATCGACGCTCTTGAAATCTATGACTGGCCGGGTAATGTCCGGCAGCTGGTCAACGAGGTACACGGAGCGATTTCTCGATCAGGAAAAGATCCGAATCTGGATATGCATCATCTGTCAACGGATCTTCGTGTATTTTGGATCTCAACGGGCATATCCCAAGGTTTTAACCTTCCATATGGAGTATGGGAAGATCTTGCATATGAGAGTATTGGAGATTTTGAAAGCGATGAATTTTTCCCGATGGTTGAGGCCACATCTGGTGACAATAATATAATGGTGCAAAAGGGTCCTTCCATACGCATAAGATTTGCACCTGGCCAAACGCCTACGCTTGATGAGTGTAAGAAAAAGCTTGAAAGGGAATATCTGAGGCAGCTAACTGTTATGGTCGCAGCGAAGAAATTCAAGACCGCCGAAGCTATTAAAATGGCGGGCATGAGTGAATCTTCATATCATCGGTTGATAAAAAAACATGGTCTATAACAATACCATACAATTCTTTTTTATTGATCCCCCAATCACAAATCTCTTATTAATGAGATCTTTTAGCCGATAACTGACAACAAAACTCTTAATTATAATAGATTCTCGGGTATTTTCTCGTCTTAATTCTACGCCTTCAACATACCAAAAAATCATCAAAAAGACAAATCAATTATATTATCAAATAGTTGTGACACTAATGCATCGTCAGCTAATAACATGGCACGCGGGGTGCAAAGTATCAAACCAAAACTATGGGAGGTGAAACAAAATTATTTTTGGGTATCCGGTCTGATACCCACGGTCTTTGACATCGGGGAGCGGGGCACGAGTGAAGTGTGGAGATGCTCCCCACCAAAAATAAAATCCTGGATGGGATTGAAATCCGCTGGGGGGAAGCCAGAGTACGCAGACCAGAGAACGTGATAGGCGATGATACGAGCCTACACACTGGAGCATGGCAGGACCTTAAAACCAGAGATTGTCACCCTGAGAAGCCGCCCTGTCAAGGGGCCCGGGAAAATAGAGACGGTCATAATCGTCCGATATGTATTGTCGATACTGACATATCTGACATTTTTAATGTGTTTGTACAAAAAAATAACAAAAAAGGAGCAGAAAAATGGGTGAGTATTTTAAAAAAAAAGAGGGAGCTTGCAGTTTGTTCACGGTAGCAGGCGAGGCAGATTTGAAGTTAAGGCCGGGTCTCAATTTCAATCCGCCGCCCACAAATGGAAGCTGTGATGTTTGCGGGCGGCACATCAGTGAGTTGAAACCTTTTGGGTTAGCCGGAGATCCTCTCGCAGGGGATTTTGATGGTGTCTTTTTAATCAAATTCTTTCGTCCAGAAACGTATTTAGGTCAGGAGGAACTGGATGTGATTTATGAGTCTTCTGAACGGTCCCCGGAAGATCCCAACATCTGGATCGTGCCGGACTTTGAGTATTATCAAGGGTGTGAAGTCAGTTGGGAATGTCGAGATTGCATTGTTATGAGTGATGAAGAATATTTTGAAAAAAAATGGCCGGAATCTGAAAAGAAAATGGAAGACATTTTGGAGTTTATTAACAAAAAAATTTGACAGAAATATCCTAATTGTAAAGACGTTTCAGACGTTTCAGACATTTGGGGGGAGGTGAGGCTAGGCATCGATAAGAGCACCATGAAGTAAGCGGCAAGGACAGGAAGAATCGACTCAATTACAACAATTTTATATTATATTTAATTACTTACACATGTCTTTCCTGGGACAGAGATTTAAGCAGTAATTTTTTGACATTAAAAAGGATTTATAAAATGATTAATATTGAAAATTTCTTAAATAAAATAACGGGTTTTGATAAGTTCAGTGACGGCTTCATCGAGGTTGTTACAGATTACACAACGGCAATATATTTTCCACAGGATCAGGTCACGGAAGCGATTGAATATGCGGCGGAGATGTCACAGGCCGGTCACGAAATTCATTTCGGGCCGGCTGTCAGGAGAGAAAATCTGGGTTCAAAAAGGTCTGACCGGACCAATGTGCTCTGGACCAAGTGCTTATGGGTGGACGTCGATTCACCGGATAAAACGCTATCCGCGGAAGAGAAGCTGAAGAAGGCAGCAGAATTTAAAGATAATTTTATTGAAGCTTTGAAAGCGTATGGTCTGGAACCATCCTTTGTGGTCTGCTCAGGTCATGGATTCCACATCTATTTTGTCTTAAAACGGGTGCATATGGACCCTTCAGTATGGGCACCGATACAAATCGCGCTTATTACATTAGCTAAAGGTGACCAACAAGCGAAGGATGCGGGAAGACTATTGAGGGTACCTGGTACGATAAACTGGAAAGACCCGAGCAACCCCAAGTCAGTTGAAATTGTCTACGAATCAGACAGGGTTTATGACGAGAAAGATTTTTCTCAACTCGTCAAGGATCATGGCAAGAAAAGCGCTCCTGAGAATCTGACACCGGTACAGTCTAATCAACTGGGTTTCATTCCGCCATGCATCGGTTATCTACTTGACCCCAACACGGCGGTTGAACTCGGACATCGGCATCAGGTGCGTTTGGTGCTGGCAACATTTGGATTCCATGAAGGGTGGCCGCTCGAAGATGTCATTGATAAAGTTATGCACTTGACGGACGATCAAAAAAAATCAGAAGACGATGTGCGGGGTGTTTACAATGTCCTTCAGCGTGACCTGCAAAGATACACTGTTGGTTGCGGAGAAGGCAGCGCCCTGAAAAGTCTGGTTGATAACGGGATTACGGTTTGTGATAAGGTACTGTGTCAGTTTGGGAAACCTCCGGTTCAGACCACACCGGCAGCTCAACCTGATTTGGAAGTCGTAAAATCAGCGGACTTCCCCGGGTTGGTCGATTTGGTCCTTGATGATAACGGGGAAATTGCCTTTCTGGTCAAAGAAGGCGACAATCTGGTTATTAATCCGGATCAGATGGTAGACGGAAAGAAATTGGTTCCACCTCCTAAAGATAAAGTCAAATGGCTAGTTCCAAACGGGTTAGCAGTTCAAAATTATTTTATAAATGATTCTGAAGAATTACTCTTTTCCGACCTCGTCAATTATTTCAAAACGATCAGCGATCTTCCAGATGAGTTGCATTACTTTTTCATTGCAGCATATGTGATGCATACTTATCTTGTTGATAGGTTTGAATATTCACCTATCGTTTGGTTTTATGCCATACCGGAGAGGGGAAAAACCAGGACCGGCAAGGCCATGACGTATGTCTCGTATCGAGGCGTGCATATTGTCACCTTAAGGGAAGCGCACATCATAAGACTGGCCAAAGATTTGAGAGCCACACTTTTCATTGATGTTAGCGACCTGCAGCAGAAAATTGATGCAAGCAACGTGGATGACGTGCTCCTGAACCGTTATGAAAAGGGGGCAACTATAGCTCGGGTGCTTTACCCGGAGAAGGGTGCCTTTGATGATACCGTTTATTATGACATCTATGGGGCCACCATAGTAGCGACCAACGAGACGGTGAACGATGTTCTGGCAACCAGAGCGGTTCAAATCATTATGCCGGAAGCACATCGGCAGTTCACAGATGATGTGAAACCACTTCAAGGTCTTCCTTTTCGCGAGAGACTTCTGGGATTCAGGGCCAGATGGATGGATAAAGCCTTACCGGTATCCACGAAACCTTGTAATGGAAGGTTGGGGGATATACTCAGGTCAATCCGTCAGATTGTGAATATGGTCTCTGCCGACGAGTCCTGGTTCCTCACTTTCGTTACAGGTATAGAGCAACGGCGCAAACTTTCCGGTGCCGATGGTCTGGATGCACAGGTGGTCCATGCCATTAAAGACTCAATGAACACAATTACAAAAGGTCACATTCTTCACGAGGACATTCTTCGCAAGATGAATGTGGGCAAGTCGGAAAACGAGAAAATTTCTCCGCAGAAGCTGGGAAAAATCACGGCACGATTGGGATTCGAGAAATACACCAGCGGCCAGCAGCGGGGAATATTCTGGAATAGAGACCTTTTCGCCAGGTTATGTGAGCGGTACGGTGTAGAGGTAGTCGACGTCTTTCCCATCGAAATTAAGGGAAATCTCAACAACATATTTTGAAAATAATGACCTAATTGACCGATTTGACAAGAGTATCTGTCATATCAGACATTTTTCATGATGGGGGGTCAAAAATGGCCCCCCACTTTTAACAACGAAAACGACAGGGATCAGGATTATTCGAATTAATTATTTTTTAAGGACTCTCCGGGCTTAAACCAAGAGAGTTATTGATGCAGTTACCTTCCGATTCCGGAAAGGGTAACAGAAAGTGCAGGAGCAAAAAAGAAAACTTTTAACAATTTCAGATGTAGCGGCGTACTTGAGTATTAAGCAGAAGACCATATACGCCAAAGTTGAAGCAGGAGAAATCCCTCACTACCATATAGGCCGCCTCATCAGATTCCGTATTGATGAAATTGATACGTGGTTGGAGGGTTGCAGAAAGAAAAATCAACCGGCGGCGGAACAACAAAAGATCAAGAGTAATAGAAGAAAGTCGTCAAAATGCTCAGATGATCATTTTTCAAAGACTATCACAAAGACTATTGACGCGGAGACTAATGAATATTACTCTATAGACAACGGGAAATCAGACCGGATCAAGGGACCCAAAGAGGAGGTTATTCATGGGTCTGTATAGAAGAGATTTGGTCTGGTGGATGAGTTTTACTCATAATGGCAAGCAGATTAGACGTTCAACCGAAACGGAAGATAAGAAGCTGGCCATAAGGATCTTTGACAAATTGAAAGGTGAAATAGCGGAAGGGAAGTGGTTTGAGAAGCCGCCCGGCGATGCATATAAATTCAAAGATCTGATGGATAAGTATATGGCGGAGTATTCTGCCGTAAACAAGGCCGCTTCATCCCATAAAAGGGATAAAAGTTTAGTTGCCCAGTTAAACAGTGTTTTTGGAGACCACTATTTAACGGATATTACGCCTGCAATGATTTCGGATTTTAAGGTAAAAAGAAGGGCTGACGGCGTTTCCGCCAGAACCATTAACTACGAACTTACGACAATGAGTCACGCATTCAACATTGCTATGCGTGAGTGGGGATTGGCAAGCGAAAATCCAGTCATGAAGGTGAAGAAAGAGAGGGTTTCCAATAACATCGAACGCTGGTTAACCTTTGATGAAGAAAAAAAGCTTCTCAAAAAATCTCCAAAGTGGCTTCAGGATATTATCGTTTTTGCCATTCACACAGGCCTGCGTCAGAGCGAAATACTTGATTTGAAGTGGTCACAGGTGGATATGGAGCGTCATACCATTACCATTTTCGAGCAGAAAAACAGATGTGTTGATACGCTGCCTCTGAATGAAACCGCTCAGGGTGTATTAAAGGACAGACATCAGGCTAATTTAAGTTCGGACAGCTATGTTTTTCCAAACACAAAAGCAACACGGAAAGGAAATGGGTTATTGATGGAAGCTTTTCATGTCGCCTTAAAAAAGTCCGGCGTTAGCACCTTTAGGTTTCATGACCTGCGACACACATTTGCCACACGATTAATCCGTAACGGCGTCGATCTTTATACTGTACAAAAGCTGGGAAGATGGAAAACGGTAACAATGGTTCAGCGATATGCACATCATCATCCGGAAAGTCTGAGAGCTGCTATTGGTGTGCTAGATGATATCAAGGAACCGATTATCACAAATTTATCACAACCTGTCTAAAAATGAAAAAAGGGTTGTAACGTTAACCGTCGCTAACCCTTTATTTTTATTACTGGTGCCGGAGCCCGGAATCGAACCGGGATGAAGTTGCCCTCGGGGGATTTTGAGTCCCCTGCGTCTACCAGTTTCACCACTCCGGCACGGGCGCGATTATATAGACGAGGGGCAAAATGTCAAGCTAAAAACTGTTGACA
>CAIVDK010000471.1 GCA_903904655.1 uncultured delta proteobacterium
ATCCTTGAGGCACCGTTCCCGGTAGTCGGTCAAATACATGAACACCGGCACACGTGTGGCAAACTTGATGAGCTTTTCCTGAATCTGCTTCCGCTTGCTCTTGTACTCTTTTTCTTCTTCTGTGAGCTTCTTCTTTTCCTTTTCGGAAAGCTCCTCGTCATTGGCTTCCTTTTTCGCTTTCTTCACAGACTCCGACTTATTGATGATCGTTTCAATCTCCTGATTTAGATTACGGAAACCTTCAATGCTCATCAGCGCATCCATGGCTTCCTTGTTGTTCATCAGACGCTGCAATGTGCTGTTATCCACATTCACCAGCAAGGCGCTTTCCCAGCGACGAGCCAGCATGGTTGCGGTTGTCCCGCTCATGGCCATATCCAGAATTCCGGCGGCATCAATCTGCTTCATAGAACTGCCGTCATAGGCAAGCACCGGCAGGAAGCTGATGAACTCCTCCACCTTCTTCTCCGGATTGGACTCATTGACATTCAAGCGGCAACTGTAATCGGCGATCTGCCGCAAAGCCCTGTTTGGCGCGAAATCAAAGACATAACATTCCTCTTTGATAATCTGCTCCTGATTAGGAGCGGTGCTGTCTGGATTTCTGATTGTCCAGGGGGATTGCACGCGGAATGCAGCCTGGAAATAGGTTTCAGGAGTGGATGAATTACGCAGCATGAGTATGCCCGTCCACGGTCTTACCGTAACACCGGTAGTCAGTTTTCCGCAGGAAAGGGTTATCGTCTTCGTGTTCAAGGGATCGTCCATTGCCTCCTGAACTGGCGGCAGCGCCGCCACACCGATCCCTGCGGCAATTCCCGCCGCCACAATCACTTTATAATCGGCATAAAAACGATTCTGTTTTTTTGCCAGAAGGTTGCGCATGGCCTGACACGAAGCGACACTGGGCAGGAACCAAAAAGTATGCGACAAGACATTGAGCAGACGTGCGTCTGAAAAAGGCATTGGCGGTTTCTGCGCGCCTAACTTCAGGTTGTCAACGGCGCTTGCCATAAACGAGCCCCGGATCAAATCAAGCCATTTCTGAACCTCGTCTGGATAGGTGAACTTAGCGCCATCCCCAACACCCGATGCAGAAAAAAAGATATTTAGATCAAACTCATCAAACTCACCCTGCATGGCGATTTCGCGGATCGCATCGGGTAATTGATAGGTCATCAGCACCATACGAGGCAATGCGGCGTAAGGATTGTCCGCGCCTGCCCAGTCCTGCTTTGCCCGCTGTTCATCCGAATACGTCCAGTTGAATATCTGCTCCTCGATAAACTCGCCTGATGCGATGGCCCGAAATGGCGTGCCGGAAAGATAGAGATAACCATCCGTGGTGATCGGCATGATGTCTCCAATCTCTCCGTCCCGGTCTTTCAGAAATTCTGCGGCCTGCCCTTCGCCGAACTCGATTTCCTTCTTGTCTTCCGCCTCAAAAAGCTCCTTGGCGTTTTCGCGCCATGCCCCGTAGTGATATTCGTCGAGAATCACGCAATCCCAATTGGTTGCATGAACCCACTCGTTTTTAGTCTTAATCCCGCCCGTGCTCTTGTTCTTCCCCAAATAATCCTGAAAAGATCCGAAGCAAACGAAGGGCTTCTTCTTGTCCGCCTCCTCGTAGGACATTCCACCCGGCGAGATAAACTGCCAACCTTTGAAATCAATATGGCACTTCAAATCTTCTTCCCAGGCGCTCTGCACCGCCGGCTTGAAGGTCAGCACCAGCACCTTGCGCCAACCCATTTTTTTGGCAAGCTGATAGGCGGCAAAGGTCTTGCCGAACCGCATTTTCGCGTTCCACAGGAAGTGCGAAGATTTGCCCGAGTTTTCGTCTCTGAAACTCTTGAAATAGGCGATAGTCTTTTCCACCGCCGCAGCCTGTTCCGGTCGCATCTTGAAATCAAGCGATCGGTTTTCCTCGTTCATCTCTCCTGTCTGGAGAGCAATGATGGCCGCCTTGATCTGTTGCACCGAACACTTGAACCATTCCCCATCGGGATTCTTGACGCCGGCGGCTCGTAAATGGCGGTGAACATCATGATCGATGAAAGTTGTGCCGTCATTGCGCATCGCGGACTCTTCCAGTACGATCCGGTACGGTGGTTTGCCGGGACGAAGCGTCGGGTATTGCTGCGCCACACGCGACTTCGCATCAACTGTGGTATAGCCGATTTTCAGCAAGCCCCGATATTGAGGATTCGTATCCTCATAGGCGTAAATGGTTGGCTTGGAATCGGGACGTTGGGGGAAGAATTTATCAGCGCTCATCGGAAGGCCCCTTGGTTGAAATGATTTTCCCACTCCTCTAAAATCTGCAATACATCCGCAAATGCGGGGCGTTCGGCAAAAAACATTTCCCGCATCTTGTTGTAATCCTCTTCAAGGTGCCGGATACGTCCGGGATGAGGGGTCAACCGGAGTTTTCCTCGAATTGCCTCGTCGTAATGGGCCCAACCGCTGGGGAAGAACACCTTTTTGTGTTCCACCACGCGTTGTAGCAATTCGAGATTGGTGATCTTTTTACCAATCCCGGACAAGATCAGCCGGGAAGTATCGTAGTAATGGCGCGACAATCGGAGGGGAATTTCTTTGTCCGGCGGACGATGATATTCCGTGTGAAGCAAGGTTGCCTTTTCCCAAAACGTCCGTTCCGCGGCAAGCACCTTAGTGATGAAATCCGGTGCTTCAAAGGCCGCCGGAAACCGTTCGGCCACATAGGGCATAATGCGCACCTGGTCGCTTGGCCAATGATCAGATCGAGCCCCCATTTCAACCTTCACGGCGGGCCTTATATATGCGCCGGTTTTTTCCGGCAAGCTCGAAGGATAGGCGTAAAGAAGGGTCTGACGGTCGGGGTCACCTTCATCAATCGTCAGTGACCAGCCCTGCGCATCCCCAAGAGCGGCCTTGATGGTTTTGATCATCATTGGCCTCAATTCATCGCCAATCTTATGTTGACAGGCTGCTTTGAGTCGATCGATCCGACGTTTTCTCTCCTTGCCGCTGATGACCGCCTCCGGATTGGAGGACTCATCGCCAAAACCAAGACCGGCACGGTCAAGCGATACGTCAACATCCTCAGAAAAGCGTTCGATCAACCGGTATGCCTTGGACAGCGAAGTTCCTCCTTTGAAAATAAGCATACTCCCGATGTTCGGCAGAGCAAAAAGCTCGCGTAGCGTCCAGCAGACCCAGAAATCCTTCTCGATGATCTGCGGACTGAGTCGCATCTGCTCTGCCGTTTGCACAAAGTAGCGACGACGCTCATCGTCAGACAGTCGAATAAATCGATCCATGATTCAGGCCTCACCCCGGGCAATCTCGCGCAGATGCTTACCTACCCACGCAGGCGCATAAGCGATGTCCTTCATCAGCCGTTTTTTGTCTTGATCACTAAGTTTGTTTTGCAGGGTTTGGATCACCACATCATCCACGTGCTTTTGACCCAGGTGCCGCAGCGCCTGAATGACCAAACCACTGGTGCGACCGGCCGGTCCCATACTCCGCGGTGTTGTCCGCTGGAGGCGAATCTCCTGATTTCCCACCCGCACCGTGCGGGATGGTCCGTCGGTCAGATAGACAATCCTGGCGGGCACCTGCGTAGATAAACCCAGCCTATTGGCTGCATACGCCCCGGATGGTTGGAGGCGGATACCCTGTCTACCGGCCAGAGCCTGGGCAATTGCATCTGGATTCGGCGCCAAAATACCCATAATCGGATGATGCTCCGGATAATCGTAGAGGCCACGGGCCAGTCGGCGGATGGCGCCTTTCTGGACCAGGCGCGACAACACTTTGTCAACGGCGTCGCGGCTGCCAATATCCAGAAAACGGCCTGGGGTGAAGACAACACCCCTACCAGACCCATAAATCCTGCTAAGTACTTTAGAATCAATGCTTTGCATATTACATCACCATTCAATTTTGTCAGGAATATAAATCATTTTTTCTGACAAAAAACAAACTATTTTTCTGCCGGTTTATGCCAAGTTGCTATCAAATATTACGCGGCTTCAATGCGGACTTATTCACTTTTTACCTCCATAGGACGAATCTTCGATTCGATGAAAGCTATTTCTTCGTCAGTAATCCCATAGCGTTTATACAGCATTTCATCGTTCCATTTGGTACTCATGTCCAGAAGCGGCACAAACACGTAGGTGTCTTTTGTGATGCTGTGGGAGTACATGAACAAGGAAACAAGAAAGCGTAAGAATCGAGTTTGCATATACGCCACCAAGTTTCTGGCTTGGGTTTCTTCTGAGTAAACTCCTATCACAAGATATGTTTCCGTGCATATGGTTCCAGGAGGCAAGATGTCGATTTTTGAAAGCACTCTGCGCATGCCATCTTTGCCAGGATTTCCAGCATGATCATGCCCGGAACGTGATGAAATTACCTTCCACTTATCAATCATCTCTATTCCAGTGGTTATCTCTTTACGATTGTAGGGGCCTTCCCCTTTTTGCCAGCGCAATGTTATATCGCCAGTTTGTTGCGGTTGAACAAACGTTCTTAATCCAAAGGGCTTGTACGAAGAGACTTGTTCATGCATACGCTTTTCTTTTTTTGCCAACACTTTTCTTACAATAGGTACCGCTTGGCTATGCCGGATGAAGGTCTCATACTCATTGAGGGCACGGGTTGAAACTGTTTCAGCGTCGTTGTGCATGTTCACGACTTCGCACGGACCGGTGGAATCCCGGACCCAGAGGAAATAGCAGATGCCACCAGCAATATCCACACCGGGAAAAACGTCCGACGCATCTTCAAAATCCACGATCTTGCGGATGTGGTCATCGTTCAACATCTCAGCGCGGAAATCGTTGAGTCCCTTTCCACCTGCGAACCAACGTGAGGGAATAATCATCGAAAGAAAACGCGGATTCAGTTTTTTTGCCTGCTGCACGAACTTCTGATAAATAGGCGTAGCGCTTTTACCAAATCCCCCATCGCTCAACTGATACGGTGGATTCCCGACAATCACATCAAATTTCATATTAAATATCTCCTCCGGATTTTCGGTATGTATTAGCTGATAGGCGTGGGTTTCCAGCTCTTCACTCCGGTCATATTCCTGCTGACTTGCCCCGCAGAAAACGCACCGCCCGTTTTCCCATTTATGTTCAATTCGCTCAAAGCGGATATTGCCCTGCGGTTGATCGAAAGCATCACAGACGGAATATTTCCCGTTGGCCGTTTTGGAACAATAAACCGACCGGCGGGAAAGTAGGGATGTCAGCTCCGTTATGGCGATGCCGAAGAGTTGGTTATTGAAGATGTGGTTTGCTCTTTTCTGCTGGTTGGGAATCTGCTTTTCCAATCCCGCCATGAGCCGCTTGGCGATCTCGCGCAGGAACACACCGGACTTGCAGACCGGATCAAGGAACCGAGCATTCTTGTCGCTCCAGAGTTCCTTGGGCAGCAAGTCCAGTATCTGGTTGACCAATTGCGGCGGAGTGAAGACTTCGTCGCTGCTCAGATTGGCCAGACAACTCAGCACATCGGGGTTGTAATTATGGCTGTTCAGCATCGGCAACCTCCAGAAAGTGCGTGAGTGGATACTCCTTCAGAGGAGTAGGAATAAAGACATCCTCCCCGAGATCGGAAAAAAGCGGCAGCTCTTTCATCGCTGCGTGCTCAAGCAATCCATGAAAGGTAAAATCCCGCCGTTTGAGCATGCTGCCATTAACTGGCGACCATTCAGAGAAGACGATTGGCTTTGGGTTATCGCCTACCGTCTTCAGCGAAAGCGCATCGCCATGGATGATATTTCGCTCAAGAATATACCGGATGGATTTCCGGCAGTTATCGTTTGTTTTGTTTTTGAATGAATGCAAATAGTTCAGATCAAATATTCCGAAAAGCCGCTGGCGACAATGCTGAACGTTGTCCTCCAGAATATCAATTCCGTAAATGGAAGAAACGGCGAGAACCGCGTTGCGCTCATATTCCAGTTGACTCTTGCCGTAGCGGGCTTCAACCACGCGCAGTTTTCGCTCCAGTATTTCCGTCAGAAAATTCCCTGTCCCGCAGGCAGGTTCAAGAAACCGCGATTCGATCCGTTCAGTTTCCTGTTTCACCAAATCAAGCATGGCATTGACCTCCCGCCTACCGGTCAACACCTCACCATGATCGGTGACTCTCTGTTTTGAGACAACTTGATTTTCTTGCTTTGCTAAACTCATATCTACATTATTTGTCATAAATAAGTAATGCCCGCAATCTATTTTTCTTAGACCATCACAGCAGGCGGGCATCTTGGTGCAGGTTTCTTTTCAAAGTGGGCAACGAAAAAATCACCGGCGACGCGGCCTTATCGCGACGTCCGACTCGACTGCCGGGCTAGAACAAGCATTAGCCACGGCGCATTATTCCATCGATTGTGTTTTTAAGATTTGTTTCAAGTGTCTGCGCACCTCTTGGCGTGTAGTCGTAGACGATGCACCGGAGATGCCGGAGATCAAAGGGTACGTCGTCCATGGATTGTGTAACTAGAATTACTTCCTTCCCTACAGTATGTGCAACACCTACTTCGTAGAACACATTTGGATTTCTGCCGGTGAGTTCGGCAACCACGATCCTCGCCTCGCTAATACTTTTCCAAATATCTTCAATGATCGGTTTATTATCGTAAATGTCATCCGCCCGAATGCATGTAAACGCGCTACCTTGCTCAACGACTGGTTTAATGTGGTCTCGGAAAATAGTATTGAACGGTTCGGAAAAAGGGGCTAATACAAAAATGAGACGCTCGTTGATAAGAAAATCTCTTCCATGAAAGATTGGATTGATTCTCACAATTCTCTGTAGCCTCTCAAGATTCAAAATCTCATCATGTACATATTGCTCGGCTATTTTCTTTGCTTCTTGCTCATGTTCTGTTTCCGTGAGATCGAGTAATTCTCGCCTAAATGAAAAGCCAAAAGGTTGCTCAAATGCCAAGTCTCGTTGGACGAGGGAAAACGCAACCTGCATGTTCATTTCTTTACCGGACCAGTCGACGAATTGCTGACGAGGCATGCCGCCAGTGTTCTGATTTGAGGCCACGATGAAAACCAAAAGATCAGAGACAATCGCGCAGAAGTTGACAGGCTGAAGCAGTTTCACCTGAGAAGTAAAGAGATTTTTCTCTTTGGCAAGTTGCAGCACGCAGGTATCAATGCGGCGAAGAAACTGAGTAACTTTTCCTTTAACCTGGCCTTCCAAGTCTCCGCCAACCATAGCAGCACCAGTTTCAAACGGCATAGTCGATCCTCCTTTTTATTTGTTCTAAAGTAGAAATCTTTCGCAGCTTAGCGATCGGCTGCATTAATTTTGTAAGCTGTTTTCATGGTGGCGGCAAATAAAATGGATTGTCTTTTCGCCCATAATTTTTATTAAAATATGCAGTCCAACGATATTTCTCTTGAAGCGCATCCATTAAGTTTTTGAAACCTGTTGCCAATCCGAGTGTAGCTGCACCAGCTGCAAGTATAGATGGCGTTTGTGTAGATATTCCTGTTACCGTTAAGGGAACGGAAACCATCATAGATAGGCTACACCAATATTTAACTTTGGAAAATACTTTTCGATTTCTGAGCGATAACCTTTTACACTCATTAAGAAATTCTTCTTTAACTTCATGTGGGTCGATCTCCGCATAGTTTTTCTTTTCAATTATTTTATTTATTAAGCTTCTTGCCTGTTCGATCTCCTCATAGTTTCTCATCCGTATAGCCTTTTCTGTTTGAGACTCAACGGTTGCAAGGTATGAATCTGAACATTTTGCCCTTTTAATACAGTTATCGCAAGTTTTGCTACTATTGCCAAACTCCTTCCAGAAAGAATATTCAGGTAACAGCGGCTCATTTGGAAATAAATTTTCAAACACGGAATGAAAACATTCTATTCTTGCTTTTTGAGTTCCGGGTGCGTGCGGACTAAGGCCAAACTTATAGTTACAATATTTCATTACCCTACTGTTAAAGAGACATTGTGCCCCCAGTATCCGTGCAATCAATAAGGAAGCATACACTGAATGAAGATATGGTGAACAATATTCGTCTTTATTAATAAAAATCTGGCCCGTTTTTTTAAAATCTTCACCAACCTTAATGGTATCAGGAAATCGTTCAGCAAGTTTATTTAAGTCATATTCAACACTAGATATGATAATTGGACCGATATTTTTAGGAAGCAATTCAGTCGGATCAATAATTTCCAAGAGACCAGCTGAATTCATTAATTCGAAAATCACACGGATTGACCTATGAAATGGGCCTTCAGTCTTTCGAGGGATATTCAAAATAGCATTCCATGTGCTTTTAGTAAGAAGAATTTTTTCAACCCATAGTATTACCGATGGATAGCGGAGTAACCATTCATGATCGAATCCACAAGCATCACAGATCCCAAAGTCTTGTCCTACCGAATGTCCACTTATCAAAACTTTTGTCATAAATTATCCATTGAATTAAGATAGCTAAGAATTAATATACATGACCCGTTATATATCGTTTTGAAACAACATCTGTTCTTTGATTGACATATTTTCTACACGAATATTTACGTAAAATCAAATAGTTATTATTGGCGATTTACGTACAATGGAAAATAGCACCGGTTCCAATATTATACCAATTCGCAATCAAACGTTAATTAATTTCTTCGTTGGGTATAATACCAAGTAAGCTTTCAATGATTTATATTGTAGTAATTGAAAGCAACTTGGTATTACAGGCCAGCGGGCAGGTTCAAATGGAATTTTTTGTGCTTTAATATCATTTATGATAAATCACATAATATTACAAAGACCCAAACGAGGTGAATTAAAATGAAAATAGACGATTTTCTCAAGATCAAGTGGGAGGAGGGCGAAAAGCCTCTTATTGAGCCGCCGTGTTTTTCCCCGGTTATTGCCGATCCGAGCTTCCTGTTCCCCGAGGAAAGCCCAAATGGAACATGGATTCTGTATGCCCATTCGGCCTGGGGTCTGCATGAATATACATCTGTTGACGGGAAGTCCTGGATTGACCGTGGCTTGAGGATACGCAACGCTATGCGGCCATTTCTACGGCGCATGCGCGAAGGCAATTATGTTTTGTTGTATGAAAAATACAAACCATTCGCCTTGCCGCTGCAAATTCTTCCGGGCAAGCACGCCTGGAAATCCCGGTTGGAAATCAGGCAGAGTAAGGATGTTTCCCATTGGGGCGATCCGAATATCATTTTGCAGCCTGAACTGCCCTGGATGCGCGACGCCGTTTTGGGAGATTCTGTTTCGAATCCTTGTCTGGTAGACGATGGAAAAGGATTGCGTCTGTTTTTTTCTGCATCGCTTGCATGGATTGACGATTGCGGCTTTTGTGAACCGCGATATATCGGCATGGCGGAAGCCCCGGCATTGAGCGCCCCCTTTAGCGTTTATCCGCAGCCAATTATCGATCCCAAGGATGATGAGCTTCCCGGGGCGCTGGGCGCCGGTTCTATCAAGGTATTGAAACTCGATGACGGGTGGATTGGTTTGCAAAACAAGATATACAGCGATCCGGGTGGTTCTTCGCGCTCGGCCATCTTCCTGTTGAGATCAAATGACGGGATTTCATGGCAATCGGCAAAAAGTGAGCCGTTGGTATCTCCCGATTTTGGCTGGAAAAAATCCCACGTGTATGCTTGCGATTGCCGATTTAGAGAAGCTGACAACCGATGGTATCTGTATTTTAACGCGCGCGACGATTGGAAGATTACAGCGGGCAAAGAGCGG
>CAIVDK010000472.1 GCA_903904655.1 uncultured delta proteobacterium
GCGGCGGTACCCAGAAAGAGAGCCAGCATCAGCGAGATGAAGTTCATCTTTTCAACCGGGGTCTTGGTCTTGAATTTCTGGCCGGGAACCAGCAGGTCTGCGCCCTGGGTTGTCACCGGGCAGAAAAGGGTCACGTGAGCATCGCCGTCTGTCAGCTTGACTTGCGCGCTTTTTGGATAGCGCACCACCTCGGCACGGGCGAGGGCGGCCAGATATTTGAACGGACCAATCTTTCCGGTCTTACTGATCTCGTTGCCGTTTTCGTCAAGCAACTTGGTTACATGACCCACCGACTTGAATAGATTCGCTTCTTTGGGTGCACCGTTATAGAGCGTTCCGGACGGTGTCACGGTTTGGGACTGAACCTCTTCCAGTGAGGTTCCTTTGATCAGCCACCAGCTTTCGATACCGTCTTTGGCCAGTTTGGCAAAGCTCTTGCCTGATTTTTTATCGTCCATTTTGGTGACAAAGGAATACCCGTCAGCGCCTGTAGTCATCATGGTCGCGGCATTGAGCTGTTTCGGGAAGAAGGTTTTACTACCTGGCTCGGTTGAAAGACCTTTACTGAGTACCGCAATAACCAGCACGGTTGAGAAGATAATCAGCAGTCCGCCCTTGAGAAACTGGACGTAGGTGGTGGATGTCATGCCTGCGGTAGCCACGATGGTGATCACAATCGCGCCGACCATAATCACGCCAACCCACTGCGGAAGACCGAGCAGCGGGGTAACCAGTGCTCCGGCACCCACCATCTGCGGAATGAGATAGAATACCGAAACGGCCAGCGTGCTGATGGCCGCCATCAGCTGAATCCCCTTCGAGTTGAATTTGGAGTCCAGTGCGTCGGTAAAGGTATATTTTCCGAGGCGCTTCATCGGTTCGGCGACTACAAACAGAGCGACGATCCAGCCGGCGAGGTAGCCGATGGAATAGAGGAATCCGTCATAGCCCATGGTTGCAATCATGCCGCAAATGCCGAGGAAGGAGGCGGCGGAGAGATAGTCGCCGGCGAAAGCGACCCCGTTAACAAACCAGTGAATGGTTCCGCCTGCGGCGAAGTAGCCGGAGGCTGATTTGGCTTTGCGCGCATAATAGAAGGAGAGTCCGAGCACAAAACCGACGAACATCAGAAAAATTGCCACGGCAATGGGACTGGCTGTGTAATTCATTATTTTGGCTCCCCTTTATTCATCTCATCTTCTTTTTTCGTACAGACATGGTTGTAGATCAGTCCGAGGATGAGCGCAAAAATGATGAGCGCCATGCCGTAGATGATGGCCAGATTCACTCCGGCCAGTACCGGTGTTTTGAGCGTTTCGGTGGCGAAAACCGCCAGCGTGACGAATCCTGCATAGATTGCGCAATAAAGCCAAAACAGCTTGATGCCTAACTTCGCTTTCCAGTCGGACGCATTGTCCTTTTCCTGCTTTGCAGCCGGTTCATGCAACATAATGATCTCCTTGGTTGAGCTGATAAAATAAACCACGGATTTTTACCGGTAAAGGCTGACCAAGGAAAGCGATTTAATCATCTATTATGCAGGCCGTGGCTGCCGTTTCCATACGGCGAATGAAAAGCAAAGCGGCAGAACAGTTCGTCCGTACAATTCATTGAGGAGCTGTGCCATGCCGGTGTAGATAGCGGAGAATCCACAGATGAGGCCTTCGTACCCTGCGATTTTTTTGAGTAGGGCGCTTTCCGTCGCATCGGCAATGGCGAGCAGGGTGAAAAGGATGACGAGTGTTCCGAAAACAATCTGCAGGGCTTTTGATAATTTCAGTGTGCCGATGAACAGTAGAAGGGTGAAAAACCCCCACATGCCGAGGAAGCTGACCATGGCAATATTTGAGGTGGGCGCAGCCAGCCCGAGTTTTGGCAGAACGAGCAGTGCGACGAGCGTGAGCCAGAAAAATCCGTAGGAGATGAAGGCGGTCGTACCGAATGTGTTGTTCTTTTTCCATTCCATGATGCCGGCGATAACCTGGGCTATTCCTCCGTAGCAAAGGCCCATAGCGAGAATCATGGTGTTAAGTTCATAGAGCCCGGCGTTATGCAGATTAAGAAGAACGGTGGTCATGCCGAAGGCCAGCAGGCCGAGCGGAGCGGGATTAGCAGTATTGTCTTTGAACGTCATGGAATTTGTGGGCATGAATTTTCTACTTTCTGATATGGAAGGTTATGGGTTAAAGCTTAGATCATTTTTCTTGGATAAGCCGGCGGGCGTGGTCAAGTGCGTGAGCGACGTCTTTATGAAAATTGGTGTGGCCGATTTTTTCAATCAGTTTTGCCTTTTTCATGGCATCGATCGGTTGTTTGTGGACGCCGGAAAGTAATAAGGTGGTGCCGTCGCGGTGTGCCGTTGTGGCAACGCCTTCCAGCGCCCGCAGGCCGGTGGCATCAATGACGGGAACATTCCTCATGCGCAGAATGAGAATTTTCGGCATTTTAATTTTACTGATTTCATCCTGAAACATACTGGCGGCGCCGAAAAAGAAGGGGCCGTTGATTTCAAACACTTCCACACCCTTCGGTACGTTGAAGCGCGTCAAGGCGTTCGGGTCATCCTTGTCGGTAGTTTCATCATCCAGGTTAATAATGCCGGCAGTGGTTACCGTTTCCATGCGGCGCATGAAAAGCAAAGCGGAAAGCACCACGCCGGTCTGAATAGCGACCGTCAGGTCGGCGAATACCGTCAGTCCAAAGACGGTAAGCAGTACCAGTACATCGCTGCGCGGGCTTTTAAACAGTTTCACGAACAGACGCCACTCGCTCATA
>CAIVDK010000473.1 GCA_903904655.1 uncultured delta proteobacterium
CCAAAATACCTTTTTGGCAGGTGGACAGGCTAAAAGGTGAGCATATTTCTCAAAAGGACGGATGTCGCAAAGTGCCTTCAACGCGCCAATTAGAGCAGCACCCTACATTTTGTGGTCAAGATTTCTTTGACATACAAGATCGAAATTCCTATAGTTCAACCATGCAGAAGCAATGTCTTATCAAACAAACAAATATCAAAATCAAAAATTCAGCTCCAGGGGAGGCAACACGAGGAACCGCGGACCGAGCCGTCGAGGAAGTTGTAACGTCCATTCTGGGAGGGGCATTGCGGAAGGGGAGAAGCGACGGAAGGCCTCGCCCCATCCCCTTTCCGCAATTTTACACCTCGCCTTATAACACCTTGAACCCGATGAGCAGGGCGAAGATGCTCAGGACAATACCGCTATAGATGACCGTCATGGTGGTGTAGCCCATGATGTCCCTGGCCGACAGGCCCGCAAGCCCGAGAAGGGGCAACGCCCAGAAAGGCTGGATCATGTTGGTCCACTGATCCCCCCAGGCCACCATCATGGCCGCCCGCACCGGCTCGGCCCCCATCAGCTTGGCCGCCTCCATCGTGATCGGCCCCTGGGCGGCCCATTGCCCGCCGCCGGACGGGATGAACATGTTGATGATCCCGGCGGCCCAGAACTGGAACATGTAGAAGGTCTCGGGCGAGGAGATGGACGCAAACCAGCCGGCGATGACACTCGCCAGACCCGTGCCGACCATGATCCCCTGGATGCCGCCGTACAGCGGGAACTGCAGGGCGATGCCCCCGGCCCCCTTGATGGCCGTATTGACCGCCTTGATGTAATTGACCGGTTTTGCGTGGAGAATCACCCCGGTGATGAAGAAGATAAAGATGACGATGTTGAGGTTCAGGTCGAACCCTTTTGTGGAGAAGTGGTAGTAGAGGTAGCAAAGGCCCATCAGACCGAAGATGATGTTGATCACATAGCTGTGGTCGATTCTCTCCGCCAGCGTCGGATTTTTCGGCATCTCCGCGTGCGGCTGTTCGCTCTGCAGCTCCCGGAGTTTCTCCTCAGAGATCGTCTTCACCTCTTCATCCTTGGGGTAGATCAGGGCCATCAGGATCGGGATCGTGAAGAGGAGAATGAGGGCCGGCAGGTAGTTGAACGGCTGAAAGATGCTCTGGGAGACGGGCGTCACCACCCCGTAGAACTTCTCAATGAAGTTCTGGGGAAGTTTCGCCGTGGCGATGGCCAGCGGGATGGAACCCGAGAGCCCCTGGTGCCAGATCACATAACCGCTGTAGGCGGAGGCAATCAGGAAGGGGAAATCGGCGTTCCGGGTCCTCTTGGCGATCTCCATCGCCAGCAGCCCGCCCACGATCAGGCCGAATCCCCAGTTGATCAGGGCGCAGAGCCCCGTCATGAAAGCGACGATCATCCCGCCCTTGATCGGGGTGTTTCCGATTCCGGCAATCAAAACCAGAATCCGATTGACGGCCGGGGTCAGCGCCAGGCAGTGGCCCGTGACCAGGATCAGGATCATCTGGAAGGCAAAGGCGACGATCCCGTAGATGCCGTTTCCCCAGCTCGTGATCAGCTTTGTGAAATCGGTGGTCGTGAAGATGAGGGCCAAAACGGCGGAAAGGAACGTGAGCAGGATCGCGAAGAGATAGGCGTCGGGAAGGTAGTGCCTCATCAGGTACGTGAAAAAAGCGGCCAAACGTTTCAACATTAGTGATGTCCTCCTTTATTTGAATGGTTTTCCTATTTTTTAATCGACTGCGGGCGGTCTCTCAGGCCGTTCCGCAGCCCCTCCGTTTTTGATTCTTCTTCCTCATTAATGGGCGGTCCAGCCGCCGTCAATGTGCAGGATGTGACCCGTGACCATGTCGGAAGCGTCGGACGCCAGGAAGATGAGACCCCCGGTCAGGTCCTCGGGTTTGCAGAGTCTGCCCAGCACAATGTTGCCCATGACGTAGTCCCGGAAGGATTTTTCCTCCAGCATGGGACGGGTCATGGGCGTCTCCACGAATGTGGGCGCGAGGGCGTTCACGCAGATATTGTGCTTGCCCCACTCCAGGGCGAGCACACGGGTGAGCTGATTGACGGCGCCCTTGCTGGAGCAGTAGGCCGACCGTTTGATCAGGCCGATGGTGCCGGACTGGGATGAGATGTTGATGATCTTTCCCTTTTTTTGCCGGATCATCACCTTGCCTACAGCCTGGGCGCAGAAGAAAACCCCCTTCACGTTGATGTTCATGATCCGGTCCCAGGCCTCTTCGGTCACCTCCTCGGCCCACTGGGGTATGTTCATTCCGGCGTTGTTGACCAGGATATCGATGCGGCCGAAGCGCTCCACGGCCGTCTCGGTCATCCGCTCGATCTCGGCGCTTCGCCCGACATCCGTCGGCACCACCAGCGCCTTTCTTCCCAGGGCATCCACCTCGCCGCGCACCTGCTCCAGTTCCGAGAGGGTCCGGCTGCAGAGCACAACGTCCGCCCCGTAGCGGGCGAGATCCAAGGCCATATGTCGGCCCATCCCCCGTCCGGCGCCCGTGACGACGGCCACTTTGCCGGAGAGGTCAAACTCTGGGTGGGGAATCTTGTCGTTCATAAAACCTCCATGAATGGAATCGTTAAAGCCCCAGTTGCCGGAGCTTTTCGGGTATCGGCAGCTCATCTTCTTTGTTTTTTTTGAGTCGAACTTCCTTTTTGTTGGGTGAAGTATAAGAAACGTCGTCTTGTATGTCAAGAAAATCTTGACCACAAAATGTAGGGTGCTGCTCTAATGACCACGTTGAAGGAACTTTGCGACATCCGTACTTATGATAAATCTGTTCACCTTTTAGCCTGTCCACTTGCCAAAAAGGTATTTTGGACAGAATTCAGACAGACCTCTCCGGCACGCCTTCTTTAATTTTTTTTAAAAATGCGCACTACTGTCCGGAATAACCGACAATTAAGATTTGTAAAAGGTTAACATATTTCACGAAAGATGCAATTTATGTTTGTCTTCGACTTGAAAACGCATAGCGGAATCTGTAAACCTTCCCGAAGAATATTTCAGGAAAGGAGTGCTCATGTATACAGGCCCGCTTGTATTTACCCAAGTCACGGACTTCATGCCGTTGAAAACCTTTCAGCGCTGCGTGGAGAAGGGCACAAATAGGGTCAGGCACAAATAGGGTCAGGTCTTGAAATATCAGTTTTCTTCCAGCTCCTTAATGACCTTGCTCACAGTCGTGTAATAAATCCCCAGATAATCGGCAATAGCCTTCAGCGTATAACCATGCTGGATATGCGCTCGATAGATTTGCTAATTCCTTTCCACTTTGTTTCTACCTTTTAAAAACAGGGC